>SXQR01000043.1 GCA_005792865.1 Flavobacterium sp.
AGGGCAAGAACCAGGGGCTTAACGGTACGGTCATCGGCACCGCGGGCCATCCGGAGTCTTATGGAATTTCGGGCAACGTCAACTTCAAGACCGAGGAATTCAACCTCTTTACCACGACCGGCTACAACTACAGGACCAATCCCGGAAACGGCATCACCAATACGGAGTACCTCGACGCCGACGGCAATCCCACGCGCTACATCAACGAACGCCGCGAAAATGACCGCATGAGCAAGAGCTTCAATACGAATTTCGGTATGGAATGGTACATAGATCCCACCATTACCTGGACCAACCAGTTCCGATTGCGCAAGAATACGGGTGAAAACCCGGAGGAAGTATATTTTGACTACTTCGATGCCAACAAAGTGTACGAATCGAGTTCGGCGCGCCTGAGCGACCAGCGCAACAAAAATGAGGAAGCCGAATTCTCCACCAACTTTGTCAAGAAATTCAATAAAGACGGCCACACCCTCACCATCGACGGATCTTTCTCGGATGAAACCAGCAACGAGAATTCCATCATCAACAACGGTTTTGAGACCACGCGCAACGACCAGGAACGCACCGACAGCGAAGTACAGGTGGATTACGTTCTGCCTTTGGGCAAGGACAGCCGATTCGAGGCCGGTTACAGCGGTGATTTCCTTAAGCAGGTGACCGATTTTGAAGTGCGGCGGAATGAAGACGGCACGCTGGTGTCCGATCCGCGCTATTCCAACATCCTGGATTACCGCGAGAAGATCAACGCATTATATACGCAGTACGGCACAAAGTTCAACAAGTTTTCGGTTTTGCTGGGCCTGCGCTGGGAAGACAGCAACATCGACATCAACCAGCTTACCAGCGAGGAGTTCATCAACCGCAAATACAACAATTTCTTCCCCAGCGCTTTCTTTACCTACGAACTCTCCGAAAAGAGCAACGTTTCGCTCAGCTACAGCCGACGCATCTCCAGGCCGCGCGGGCGCCAGATCAACCCATTTTCAAACTACTCGTCCAACATCAACATTTTCCAGGGCAACCCCGAGCTCAACCCGGCCTTCACCAACGCCTTTGACGTGGGATACCTGCACCGTTGGAACAAGGTGACGTTCAATACCTCAATGTATTTAAACCAAACCACCGACGCTTTCCAGTTCATCCGCAGGGAATCGGGATTCTTCACCACTACGGTAATCAATGGCGGGCCCGACGTCGTGGATCCGCTGGGACAGGTCATCGAGGTCGTGGACGATCCGGACATCATTGCGCCGGTCATGCTCACCACACCCATCAACCTGGCCACCGAATACCGCTTCGGGTTTGAGTTCACCCTCAACTACTCGCCCTACAAATGGTGGAGGCTCAACAGCAACTTCAACTTTTTCCGCAACGAGACCCAGGGCGATTATCGCTATGTGGATTCGGCAGGGGAATCGGTCGTGCAGAATTTTGACAACGTCGCCTACTCCTGGTTTGCGCGCCTGACGTCCAAGGTCACGCTTCCCTACAAAATCGATTGGCAGACCAACGTCACCTACAATGCACCACAGACCAATGCACAGGGCCGAAGCCGAGGCATTGCCGCCGCCAACCTCGCCCTCAGCAAGGACATTTTCAAGGACAAGGCCACCGTCACGCTCAATGTACAGGACGTGTTCAATTCGCGCAAACGGATCTTCGAGACCAACCTGCCCACGCAGAATTCGTATTCGGAGATGCAATGGCGCGTGCGAAGCATCAATCTTTCACTCACTTACCGTTTCAACCGCAAGAAGACCGAGCGCGACCGCCAGCCACAGCAACGCGAGGATAATGGTGATGAGATGTTTGGGGGGTAAGTAAAAGTTATCAGTCGTCAGTTGTCAGTCATCAGTCGGATAAAGAATGAATCATAAATGAGCAGGGCGTGATGATTATCTAGAAACAAGCTGATGCCTGACCACCGACACCCGATAGCTATGTATGTTCAGGACATACAAGCCCGTCGATTAACGGGAAACAAACTGACAACTGACAGCTGACAACTAAAAAAAAGGCCGTTCTCCCGAACAGCCTTTTTTTTACAATTGCGTATTTTGTCTTTCGAGCCTTTTCTTAGCCCTGCGCTCCTTATACAGTTCCCAGCTTGCCCCGCCTACCCAGTAGATGCAAAAGTGGATCAGGAAAATCATAAGCCAAAAACCAATGGTCAGGATGGTGAGGAACATTAAGAAGCCCAAATACTGCTGAAAAGTGAACATGCTCGACGGTTTTGTGAATTATAGGCAAATGTAAGCGGTTTCATAAAATCCGGCAATTAAAATCCCAATTTTTATTAACCGTGAATTGTGCGTAATTTTGGGCGGCCCCGAAGTTTTGTTTTTTGGGAGCTGTTCCGGCTGTACGCTATATCTTTTGCAGACCTCGCAGGTTTCAAAAACCTGCGAGGTCTGAGCAAAAGGATACCGCTTCCATCCGGGCTAGGCAAAGGGGCACGTGGGCACAGGGGCACAGAAAAGATGACATATGACACAATACAGATGAAAGAAGAGAAATTTCGGTTAAACCCAATGCCAACCTGTACTTTCGTGCTCCCGTGCACCTGTGCCCCTTTGCCCCTACAAACATCTAATTAACAACAAACATACTCCATGAACTTCCGCATCGAAAAAGACACCCTGGGCGAGGTCAAAGTCCCCGCCGACAAATATTGGGGCGCCCAAACAGAGCGTTCCCGCAACAACTTCAAAATTGGTCCGGCGGCCTCGATGCCAACGGAGATCGTCGAGGGTTTTGCCTATCTCAAAAAGGCGGCCGCCTATGCCAATTGCGACCTGGGCGTGCTCCCGGCCGAAAAACGCGACGCGATCGCCGCCGTGTGCGACGAAATCCTTGCTGGGAAACTTGCCGACGAGTTTCCGCTTGTGATCTGGCAAACGGGATCGGGCACGCAGAGCAACATGAACGTCAATGAGGTGCTCGCCAACCGTGCGCAAGTCCTGGCCGGCGGCAAGATCGGTGAGGGCGAGCCTGTACTCAAGGCCAACGACGATGTCAACAAGAGCCAGTCGTCCAACGACACCTTCCCTACCTGCATGCACATCGCCGCTTATAAGGCCGTCGTGGAAACCACGATCCCAGGCGTTGAGAAACTTCGGGATACATTAGCTGCGAAATCGCGCGAATTTATGGACGTGGTCAAGATCGGTCGCACGCATTTGATGGATGCCACACCCCTGACCCTCGGACAGGAAATTTCGGGATATGCCGCGCAACTCGATTACGGATTGAAGGCGCTTCGCAATACGCTGGATCACCTGTCTGAACTCGCTCTTGGCGGGACCGCCGTGGGAACGGGCCTGAACGCGCCCGAAGGATATGACGTAAAGGTGGCCCAATATATCGCCGAATTCACGGGACATCCCTTCCGGACCGCGCCAAACAAATTCGAGGCGCTGGCCTCGCATGACGCGATCGTCGAGGCGCACGGCGCCCTGAAGCAAATTGCCGTCGCGCTCAACAAGATCGCGAATGACATCAGGATGCTGGCCTCGGGCCCGCGCTCGGGAATTGGTGAGATTCTCATCCCCGAAAATGAGCCCGGATCGTCGATCATGCCCGGAAAGGTCAACCCCAC
>SXQR01000044.1 GCA_005792865.1 Flavobacterium sp.
GAAACGGTAAATCGTGTCGCGGCATAATTGCCCTTGCTGACCAGGGCATCGTAAATCATTTGGCCACTGGCGACGCGGTTGTCGTGGAAGAAGACCAACACCCCGGTTTCGGCATTTAGCCTCTCCGATTTTACCCCCGGAATAGATTTCAGGTCGCGTTTGATCTGGCGCGCGGTCTGTGCATCGATAGGTACCGACGTGAAGTCGATGCGGCTTATCTGCATCGTCGCATTGTCATATTGAACGGGCTTTGCGGTCGCGATATGGGCCACGAGCACCACTAACAGGACGAGAATGATAAGTCCCGTCGCCTTGGCAATTGAAAGGATGATTTTTTTTGCGGACATTGTTATCGGGATTGGTTTGTTGCACTTACGAAAGTTTCGAACGCGCGGTTTTGTCCCGATAAAAAAATCCCGCAAAAAGCGGGTTATTTTTTTTTGAGCTGTTCCAGGGCGGCATCTTCAAGTGGTGCGATAATCTTGACCACCTCGGTTGCATTGTCGTTGGGGATTGTAATCGACAGGACATAATGTTGGATCAGCCACTTGCCGTTTACTTTTTTCATGACCCCCGAACCCCTGCAGAGCTTCATCCAGGTGTCGAGCAATTCGTCAAACCAGGCAATATCGCCCTGCACGTAAATGTTGCGTTGGACGGGCTTGAAGTCCCAGGCGGCACCCTTGTCGAAATAGGGTTTTGCGAAAGCCTTGAACTGCGCGATGTTCCAATTTTCCATGGGATCGGTACCGATAAAGATAGCATCCGGCGTCATCAGGGAAAAGTAGTTGTCAAACTGGCCCTTTGCGGCTGCCCTGTGCCAAAGGTCGAGCTGCGTACCGATGGCCTCTTTGGCATTTTGCGCCGAAGCCGAACAAACAATCAGGAGTGCGACGATCGCCGTGAATTTTTTCATTGCCATGGAATTGAATTTATTCTTGTACTAAAATAATTGGCGGGCCCGTTGGCGCCACCCTTGTCGTTGCCCGACATCAGCCGGTAAAAGGGAGCGTTGCCCCATGAGGCTGGCACATCGCCAATGTTCATGTCCTCACCGGTGTCGTTTGAAACATAGGGTGCGATCATGGCATGCCAACCCAAAATGCGCTGCTTGCTTTTCGCCGCATCGAACAGGTCTCGGTTTGCGTTGGCGAGTTCGGAAATGTAGGCCTTGTATTTTTCCCGATATTCCGGAATTCCCAAAATCTTCGCCACCAGCGGCCGGGTCTGCGGGCCCCAGGAAAGTGGATCTTTCGTACCCGAATTGGCCACGATCATGGAGGTGCCCAATGCATTGTCATAGTCATATGGGATAAAATACGCCTTTTGGTCCGGAGCGATGTAAAAATAAAAATTGTTGGTATTGACCCAGTAATCATCCCACATCCCGAGCATCACGTTGGTGGCGTAAGTCTTTAGGAACAGGTCGATGTCCATGCGTTGCGATATCCACGACTTGAATTCGTCACCCGATTTGGAATTGAGATCGCTGATGAATTGGGTAAGGCTTGCTTTGGCCGAGGCCAGTTCGTCCTTCCGGGTCTTGAGGTCGTAAGCGAAATACTGTGATTTGGCGGGGTTCATCTTGACGTCCTCCACACCCACGCTGTTCGTAGAGACAAAATCGGGTTGGAAACTCCCGATGTGGCTGCCCTTCCACATAAAGCCAACTGCATTTCCCCAATGCGAAGACCGGGCCGCGACGTAATCTTCGTCAACGCTCTCGATCATCGAATATACCCCGAAGTATGCCGGTTGCGCACCGCCTTCCACCTTGATCGTCAGCCGGCAGTAGGACGCTTGGGGTGCGGTCCAAACACCAAACCTCCTGAAAAGATCGTAGCTGTAAATTTCGCGAACATAATTCGCATCGTCCTTGAACCATTTTAGATTCATTTTTGAAAGTCCCTTGAACTTTTGCGCCGGCCGGTTCTTGTCGAAGTCCAATCCGAAGTGGCAATGGTGCCAATCGGGGGACGCCGCGTTGTGCGGTTGGCCGGTCACGCCCTCGGGACGGCGACGGCTGGTATTTCCCCGAAGCTTCAAACCGATGCTGTCCAGGAAAACCGTCTCCCCGCCGGATTTATAGCTGAAGCGGGCCACGATCTTCTTTTCATTTTTGGGATTCTGGTCGTAATTTGAAAGAAGGGCATTCCACTGCGAAAGGGGCACGGTGATCTCGATTTCCGGAACCTTGGTGAGGTCAAAGACCGGGTGCGCCGCCAAAGGGGATTGCGCACTTGCGGGATTGTCGGTGCTGCACGCAAACAGGGAGAACACCAACAATGTAACGATGTATTTCATTCAGGGGAATATTAAATGCCTAAAATACGACATTTCGCCGCATGGCATAAAAAAAGCATGCGATGCATGCTTTAGTGGGTTAGTTGAGTTGTGCTTCATGCTGCGACGGGAGCCTCATCTTACCCCTTACGTAGGAGATGAGCCCGACGAAATGTTGTTTCTCAAAAGATTTCACCGAAATTGTGAGATCCTTGCCGTCGCGTGTTTTTATAAACAGGTTGTATGTACTGTCAAATGTAAAAAACTTAACACCCGGAATAAACGAGAGGTAATTGCGCTTTTTGCGCGACAGGTACATTTTGCTGACTTTTTCCACCGGCACCTCGTAATTGCGGTTGCCGTAATTGATGTTGATCACTTCGTTTCGAACTCTGCAGTAGGGATTTCCTGAAAGTGTAGATGTAACTGTCATTGTGCATTCATTGATTTGGTTCCTCATTCATTTAGTACACTACAAAATAAGCCAATCAATGTTACTTGAACGTTCTATAATTTTACACTTTTGTTATATTATTTGTATATCAAAATTGGTTTTTGCTGCCGAATTTTATAACAACGCCATACAAAATTTTAAGATTGTTGCCGACAAAGCGGTGCTTTTCAACGGCTTACTTCCTTTTGAACCATTTTTTGACCTTTTTCATCCATTCCGGTTCGTCGAGCTCGTTGTTGAGCAAAAAGGCGTACGGATGCAGCGTCGGGATGTGATCGCAGATGATCTTGACGATGGCAAACATCGGGATGAAAAGGATCATTCCGGCAACGCCCCAGACCAACTCGCCGATCACGATTGCCACGATTGTCCAGATGGGACTTATGCCGAGACTCTCACCCTCGACGAGCGGCTCAATGATGTTATTGTCTATGATCTGGGCCACCACCAGGATGGAAATGATGGGCACCAGCATGTCCTGCGAACCTCCCAGCACCGCCATTGCCACAACGATAATTCCGCCAAGGATCGATCCCACATAGGGAACCAGGGTTGGAATGACCGCCACCAGCGCGATAAGCAAGCCATTCTCGAGTCCAACGACGCTGAACCCGATGCCATAGCAAATGGCAAGAAATCCCATCGATATAAGCCTTCCAATCAGGTATTGACCCGCCACCTTCGAGATTTCGTCAAGTTCTTTTGCGGTTTCACGCCTGTTTTGCGTATCCACAAGTTTAAGGAAGAACTCGCGGTATTTTTCGCGTTTCCAAATCAGGAAGAAAAAGTAAAGCAGCGTCAGGACGAAGCCCGTCAAAAAGCCCATCGTTCCTGAAAAGAAAGCGCCCACCATCCGGCCCGCACTACCCGAAGCCTTGTCGGCGCCCTTCTGCAGATAGGACATCTGCTCGCTTGGTGAAAATCCGTACTGCGACTGGATCCACGATTGCAATTGTGCGATCATCCGCTCAAAAGTTGCCTGCATTTTTGGCCAGTCCTCGGCCATACCGCTCAACTGTGCCGCCACGATCCCCACAAGACCGGCGGTAAAGAGAATGATCAATGCAACGCCTGCCAGGGAAGCCCAAAGCCTGTTCATGCCCCACTTTTCAAACTTGTTGCAAACGGGCAACATCAGCATCACCAGCAATATCGCAAAGAAAAGCGGGACCAGGAAGGGCTTGCCGTGGTATAGGATGTAGCCCAGCAGCACGAGCATCAGCAGTGCGGCATTTACGTTTTGGATCGGGACGTTCTTCATTACATCTCCTGGTCTTTCCCGGCCTCGTAGAAGTTGACCCAGAAATATTCGGCTGGATTGAGTCCCAGCTCGACGATGGCGGCTTGGATCAGGCTCTTTTTCTCTTCGGTCAGTTCATTCCCGGATGATTGCAAAAATTCGAAGAAATCGTCCGCGTTGTCAAACCGGAAACTCAGCTTGGTGTTGAGCGAGTACGGCGTAAATTTGAAATCGATTGGGCTCCCCGCTTCGTTTTCAAGCTTTTCTTTATAACCTGCCTGTGCAAGCGCATCAAATACCGGCTTGAAGGATTCTTTCATGACGTGAAATTTTAGCCTAATTTAAAGAAAAATTGCACCGGCCGGGGCATTTTGGCATTTGCTTATGAGGCAAAAAAAAGCCCGCTGCGTGGCGGGCTGTAAAATTTTACCATATCCTGACGCGCTTTTCGGGCGCCAGGTAGAGTGAATCTCCGGGTTTGACCTTGAACGCCGTGTAAAATTCAGGCAGGTTCCTCACGATTCCGTTCACCCTGAATCTGGCCGGAGAGTGCGGATCGGACGCAATTTGGTTGCGAAGCGCTTCCTCACGGTCCTTTTGCATCCATACCTGCGCCCAGCCGATAAACACGCGCTGCTCGCCCGTGAAGCCGTCCAGGACCGGTGCAGGTTTGCCCTTAAGGCTCATCTTATACGCCTTCAGGGCGATGCTGAGTCCGCCGAGATCGCCGATATTTTCGCCCAGCGTGAAGGCGCCGTTGACCTTCAGGTCGGGAAATACGGCGAATTCGCTGTATTGCGACACGAGCGCCTGGGTTCGCTGCTTGAAGGCCTGTTGGTCCTTTTCGGTCCACCAGTTACGCATCACGCCGTCACCGTCAAA
>SXQR01000045.1 GCA_005792865.1 Flavobacterium sp.
CAGGATCGCAGGGTCCTTGAGCAGCGCGCGTGCGATCGCGATGCGTTGTCTCTGGCCGCCCGAAAGCTTGATGCCGCGCTCACCAACGATCGTATCGAATTTTTCGGGAAATCCTTCGATGAAATCCAGGGCATTGGCCTGGCGGGCCGCCGTGCGGATTTCCTGGTCATTTGCATCGGGTTTTCCATAGGCTATGTTCTCTCGGATGGTACCACCAAAAAGCAATACGTCCTGCGGGACGATGCTCATGGCCGACCGCAGTGCCGCCAGGTCGAAATCCCTTATATCGCGGCCATCGATCCTGATCTCGCCCTCATTGATGTCGTAAAACCGCAGCAGCAGGGACGCGATCGTGGATTTGCCCGCGCCACTGGAACCCACCAATGCGATCCGCTGGCCCGCATCTGCCGTAAAATCAACCCCCTTAAGGACCTTGATGTTTTTTCTCGAAGGATAACTGAAACCGACACTTCGGAATTCGACCACGCCCCTGATGGGCGCGCGGCCCTTATCCTGCCCGAGCGCCTCCGCTTTTTCTTCCAGGAGTTCAAAGACCCGCTCGGTGGCGCCAATGGCCTTCTGGATCTGGGCGTAGAGTTCGGCAACACCGCCAAAAGATGCCCCTACAAAAGTGGAATACAACACGAAAGAGATCAGTTGCCCTACCGACATCTCGCCGTTGATCGAGAGTGAAACCCCGTACCAAACCACCGCGACGATCGACCCGAAAAGGCAAAAGATGATAAACGACGCGAAATACCCGCGATACTGGCCCCCGCGGATGGCAATCTTGACGATCTCGCCGATCTTGGAGGCGTATCGCGCCGATTCATACCATTCGTTCGCAAATGCCTTGACGTTGGAAATGCCCTGGAGCGTCTCCTCGACGATTACCTGGCTTTCGGCCACGCGGTCCTGCACGTTCTTGGAATATTTGCGGATGAACCGGCCAAAAATCACCGCCGCGACCGCCACCAGCGGAACCACCGCGAGCATCATCAAGGTCAGCTTGACACTTTCGCTGGCCAGCAGGATGACCCCGCCGATGATCAGGATGAACTGCCGCAGGAATTCGGCGATGGTGGTGGTCAGGGTATCCTGTATCTGCGCAATGTCCGACCCAATGCGGCTGTTGAGTTCGCCAACGCGTTTTTGCGAAAAGAAAGACATCGGCAGCCTCACCAGGTTGTTGTAAAGCGCGAGCCGGAGATTTCCCAGTGTATGTTCGGTAAAATTGACAAAAAGCGAAAGCCGGAAGAACGAAAAGAACGATTGAAGCAAAAGTATGCCGATGAGGACCAGTGCGATCTCATTGGCCCTGCCGGTATCGCGGTCCCGGACGCAGTCGATGAGGATCCCCATCAATTTTGGAAAAGCGAGCGCGGTGCCGCCGGTCAGCAGCAAAAAGACCAGTCCGACGAAGAATTTCCACTTGTGAGGCCCCGCATACTTGAAAATGAGCACCGCTTTTTTGAGCGAGCTCGCGGTCAAGGGGGATTTCGGCAGGTCTTCGGTATTGCGTCTGGCCATAAGTTTTTTGCAAAACTACGAAGGATTGGCGCGCGCTCCCATGCGGGTGGCCGTTTTTGTATCTTCGCGCCATGACCCGCAACGAATTCCTTTCCCTGCTGCGCCGGCAGTTCCCGTTTTCACCAACCCGGTTGCAGGAGATTTTCTTTGCGCAGGTCACCGAGTTCCTTTCAGGCCCGGACGATTCGATTTACGTGCTCAAGGGATACGCGGGAACGGGGAAGACCACCTCGATCGCGGCGTTGGTGTCGGCACTTGAGCTTACCCGCCTGAAGGCCGTTTTGATGGCGCCCACGGGACGGGCGGCCAAGGTGATCGCGGGTTATTCGGGCAGGCCGGCCTTCACCATCCACAAAAAGATCTATTTTCCCAAAAAGGGGGGAGGCGGTTTCAGTTTTACCCGTCAGCAAAACAAATTCAAGAACACGGTCTTCATTGTCGATGAGGCTTCGATGATCTCCGACACCTCCGACGTTTTGGGCCGCGAGTCCCTTTTGGACGACCTTATCGGGTTTGTGTATTCGTCTCCCGGTTGCAAACTCATCCTGATCGGCGACACGGCCCAGCTGCCGCCGGTGGGCATGGACATAAGCCCGGCACTGGATACGCGCGCGCTCGGCTCCGGTTTTGGCAAGGACGTCGTATCGATCGAACTCGACCAGGTCATGCGGCAGGAAATCGAGTCGGGCATCCTCCACAACGCTACACTTTTGCGCGAATTGCTCCGGGAGGATGTGCTGCCCGAATTCAGGTTCCGGCTAAAGGGCTTCAGGGATATCGTCCGGCTTTCGGACGGCTATGAGATCCAGGACGCGATCGAGTCGGCCTACGGGAATTTCAGCATCGAGGATACGGCTTTCATCGTCCGTTCAAACAAGCGCGCCTACCTGTACAACCAGCAGATCCGCACCCGTGTGCTGGACCGCGAAAGCGAGATTGCCACCGGCGACTATTTGATGGTGGTGCGCAACAATTACTTCTGGCTCAAGGAATCGGACGAGGCGGGATTCATCGCGAACGGCGATATCATTGAAGTACTTGAGATATTTTCCATGAAGGAACTTTACGGTTTCAAGTTCGCAAGGGTCAAGGCAAGGATGATCGATTATCCCAACCAGGCGCCGCTTGAGACTGTCCTGTTGCTCGACACCCTTGCCAGCGAATCACCTGCATTGACGCAGGAACAGTATGACAGGCTCTACCGCGAAGTGATGGAGGATTATGCCGATGAGCGCGCGCAGTTCCGAAAATTGCAGAAGATGCGCGAGAACGAATACTTCAATGCGCTGCAGGTCAAATTCTCGTATGCGATCACCTGCCATAAATCACAGGGCGGTCAATGGCAGACGGTATTCATTGAGCAGCCTTACCTGCCCGAGGGCATTTCCCGGGAATACATCCGCTGGCTTTACACCGCCGTGACCCGCGCCCGTGAAAAATTGTACCTGATTGGTTTTCCCGACGAATTTTTCCACCATTGACTACCTTTGCGCCATGAAGATCATCGCAGTAATCCCCGCACGGTACGCTTCCACCCGCTTTCCGGCCAAACTCATGCAGGATCTTGGCGGCATGCCCGTCATTACCCGGACCTTCTTTGCCGCCAGGGAGACCGGCCTGTTTGACGAAGTTTTTGTCGCTACCGATTCGACCGAAATATTCGACGAGATCATTTCCAGGGGCGGGAAAGCCTTCATGAGCCAAAGGGCGCACGAATCCGGGAGTGACAGGATTGCCGAAGCAGTGGCGCACCTCGAGGCGGACATCGTGGTCAATGTCCAGGGCGACGAACCCTTCATCGATAGGGAGGCGCTGGCGCAACTCGTCGAAGTCTTCAGGGCAGACGCGGAATCCATCGTTGACCTTGCCTCGCTGATGTGCCCGATCCCGGACCAGGAGGATGTTGCCAATCCCAATGTGGTCAAGGTGGTGACGGACGCCTCTGGCTTTGCGCTGTACTTTTCGCGTTCGCGGATTCCCTATAACCGCGAACCTGCCCGTCCGGCGCAGTATTTCCGCCACATCGGGGTTTATGCCTTCCGAAAGCGCGCGATCATGGAATTTTCGCTCATGCAACCCACGCCGCTGGAAATTGCCGAAAAACTCGAGCAATTGCGGTACTTGGAATCGGGACGGAGGATCAAGATGGTCGTGACCGGGCATTCCGGGGTTGGGATCGATACGCCCGAGGATTTGGAACGCGCGCGGATGATGATCAAATAGCCCGCTGCGAAACGGTCGGCACAGCGCAAACCTCCCTGCGCTTTTTGACTTTGTTGATGTGCCAGGCCATCCAAAAGTACGCCGCCGCCCAGATCATGTTCGCAACAAACTGCACAAGTGTTCAATGGGATATTGGTCAGCGAAAGGAGGTAGCCCGCTTTCTGGATGCGTTGCCTCCCTATGAAATTTCCTGCCGGCTCGGCAAGTTCGGCGGACAATTTCCGATGCATGAAAGGCCGAATGACCCGTGAAACGGGCAAGCCGCTCCAATGGCAGTTCTTCCTCGACATGGTGATTGATGTATGACAGGACTTCGCTCAGCATGTGGGTAATGTTGAGGCAAATCTAAGGGAAGATGTTTTAAGAAAATGTGCCGATCTTGCGGTCCGGGTCAATTTCGGGATGAGTCGCTGTCATTCGTTTGAATACAGGTACAGGTACGCCTCGACATTGTCGAGATAGGCACCGTCAAATCCGGCGGCGATCAGCATGTCCACATAGCTGGAGGGTTTGCCGGCAAGGATCTGTTTCCATGCAGGATCCCAGAATTTGACCCACGCCTCATCCTTATAACCGTGGTATGGCCTGTGCAGGAAACCGGGTGCGCCGATCTTCCAGTCTTTTTTCCAGTAGTGGCGCCAGTTTTCGGCCGCGCCAATGTTGACATATCCCAAAAGGATGCGCTGCCCGCCACCCGGAAGTTTGCGCATTTGGGCAATTTCGTCCGCAGTGAATGCCTCGCCATGGAAAAAAAGGTCGATGATGGCGAGTTGGTAACCGCTGCCGCTGACGGCTTCGATGAAGGACTGTTTATCGGCATACCGCGAACCGTTGATCAGGTAGAGGTAATTGGTGACTTCGGCGATATTGCGGACACCACGCGGCGCAGGTTTGCCGGGAATCCGTACGTAATCGAAATTTTCGGGTGTGCGCACCATCGGCACAAAACCGTGTTTCCTGATCATTTCAAGGGCACTCGGTGCATCGGCCTTGTTCACGACATAATCGGAAATGAAAACTTTCTTTTGCCGCGCAAAGGTATCCAGTACCGCAATCCGCAGCGAATCCGGTTCGAGCGTGCCGTTGTAGAAGAGCCCTTCGATGCCGATGGCGTCAATGGCGTCAAAATATCCGGCGTGCCTGCGCGAATAGGGGTCGCCCTTCTCATAGACCAGTTTGGAAGCGTTTTGCGGCACGATCAAGAACCCCGGTTTGCGCGTCTTGGCGTATCGCGATATTTCGATCACCAGATCCTGCATGCGCGCTGCCGTGACCTGAACGGGTCGCTTAACCTCGGTGGCCGAACGCTTTTCATGACCGCACGAGACGGCCAGCGTAAAAAGGGCCATGCCCAATAGAAATTTCATCGGAGCGTGGCGCCGAGTTCCGATTCGAGCTGCCCCCGCAGTTTGCCCATCACCTTGTCCACCTGGGCGTCCGTAAGGGTCCTGGCATTGTCCTGGAGGATGAAGCTTACCGCATAGGATTTCTTGCCTTCTGGAAGGTTCGCACCTGAATAAACGTCGAAAAGGTTGATATCCTTCAACAGCGACCTTTCACTTTGGCGGGCGATCCTGTAAATGGAATCGAAAGAAACGCCTTCGTCAACCAACAGGGCGAGGTCGCGGCGCACTTCGGGATATTTTGGTATTTCAGAGAACCTTATCTTATTGGATATCAGCTTTAATACATAACTCCAATTGAAGTCGGCATAGAATACTTCCTGACGAATGTCAAAATGTTTCAAGATGTTTTTGCG
>SXQR01000046.1 GCA_005792865.1 Flavobacterium sp.
GATCATGGAGCGGAACAGTTATCCCGAAGAGACCTACTACACGTTTTCCTATACGCCTATTCCGGGCGATAACGGCGGCACGGCGGGCATGATCTGCGCCAATACCGACGATACTTCCCGCATCCTCAATGAACGTTCCCTGCAGGTACTGCGGAACCTCGGCAAACTCTCGTTCAAGGACAACGAACCGGCCGACATCTACAAGAAGACCGCCCGGGTCTTGCGCGACAACAACAAGGATTTTCCCTTCGCATTATTTTATGAGGTGGACGAGCGCGAACAATTGGCGCGCGCGGTGGCATGGGCCGGCGATAAAACTGAATATTCGGCGCTTCCGATGCAGGTGGACATCAACGCTGACCACGCCGAAAATCCCAACATTACCGCGGCCGTTTTGACTGGCGAGGTCGTGCTTTCACAGAACAACGGCCGGCGTCCCGATGTCCCCAAGGGATTTTGGGATATCCCCCCAAGACAATTCCTGCACATTCCGCTGCGGATCGCAAACGGGAGATTGCCGGCCGCGGTGCTGACCGTCGGGCTCAATCCGTACCGCAAATACGATAAGGAATACCAGGATTTCATCAGGCTGTTGTCGGATCAATTGTCATTGGTACTCAACAACATGCACGCGCTCAATGAAGAACGCAAAAGAGCTGAAGCATTGGCGGAGATAGATCATGCCAAAACGCTTTTTTTCAATAATATAAGTCATGAATTTCGCACGCCGCTAACGTTGATCCTGGGGCCAATCGAGGAAATTTTGCGATCCGGCCCGCAAGCGATGCCCGACGCGATGCCCGCACTTGAAACGACTCACCGCAATGCCATGCGCCTGCTAAAATTGGTCAACACGCTGCTCGATTTCAGCAGGATCGAAAGCGGGCGGCACCAGGCGCGATTCGCACCCGTGAAACTCGACGCGCTCACCGTGAACCTTGCGGCCGCATTTCGGTCGGTCATGGAAAAAGGCGGACTGTTATTCGAGGTCGATGCCACCCCTCTGGATGAGCCGGCATTCGTAGACGCGGACCTTTGGGAAAAGATCGTGCTCAACCTACTTTCCAATGCCTTTAAATTTACGCTCAGGGGAAAAGTTATGCTGATCCTTACACAGGAGAAGAAAATGGCCGTCCTGCGCGTTTCCGATACCGGTTCGGGGATTCCCGCTGCCGAATTGCCCAAACTGTTCACCCGCTTTCACCGGATCCACAATACCGTCGGCAGGACCTACGAGGGCAGCGGCATTGGGCTTTCCATGATCCGCGAACTTGTCAGGATGCACGGCGGCACGATTGAGGCCGAGAGCACTGAAGGAATCGGCAGCACGTTTACGGTGCGGATTCCACTTGGGAATGCGCATCTTCCCAAAGACCAGGTGTTCAACGACGTCGAAGCCCTGACGGCCATCAGCGAAATCTATGTCAGCGAGGCCGAGACCCTCCTGGAGGCTTCGGAACCTGAAATTGCACGCGAGGACGCACAGAAACCGCGCGTTCTGGTCGTCGATGACAATCCGGACATGCGCGACCACATCGAATCGATTCTCTCCCGGCAATACAATGTTGTAACGGCGGCCAACGGTGCGGAGGCACTGCAACTGGTTGAAGAGCGTGGGCCCGATCTTATCCTCAGCGACATCATGATGCCGGTAATGGACGGGATCGAGCTTTTGGGCAGGCTACGCAAAAATCCGAGGATGGCCAACATCCCGATCATCCTGCTTTCGGCGCGTGCGGGCGAGGAGGCGCGAATAGAAGGCATCGACACCGGCGCCGACGACTACCTCGTGAAGCCATTTTCGTCCCGTGAACTCATCGCGCGCATCCAGGCCCAGCTCAAGATGGCCCATGCCCGTTCGCACGCCGAGCGCCAGATCCGCAACCTGTTCAACCAGGCACCGGCGGCAATCAACATTTTCAGGGGACCTAAACACATCGTTGAGCTCGCCAACCCCAAAATGCTTGAGCTGTGGGACAAAAGCGCCGACCAGGTCATGAACCGGCCGCTCATCGAGGCGTTGCCCGAACTCGCAGGACAAGGCTTTGACAAGATATTGGACGGTGTCCTTGAAACGGGCCAGCGCGTTGTCCAGCCCGAAACCATCGTACAGCTCATGCGCGGCGGGAAGCTCGCCGATATTTTCGTCAAGGTCGTGTATGAACCGTTGTATGACGAGGACTCGCGGGTGGTGGGCATCATGACCGTGGCCGACGACATCACCGAATCGGTACTGGCGCGCAAGGCGATCGAGGAAAGCCAGGACCGCCTGGCCGTGGCACTTGATGCCGGCAGCATGGGGACATTTGATTTCTATCCGGCGACAGGTAAATTGATATGGTCCGAGAAAACGCGTGAACTCTTTGGAATCCCTCCGGGCAAGCCCGTGGATTATGAGGTTTTCGTGGCTGCCATCCACCCCGAGGACCGCGAGGCGGCGCGGATGGTTTCGCAAAATGCCCTGCACGGGCAAAACCACGGCGAATATGAGAATGAATACCGGACCATAGGGGCCGACGGGGAGATCCGGTGGGTCCGCGCAAAGGGACGCGTCGATTTTGACAGTGAGGGAAATGCAACCCGGTTTTCGGGGGTCACGCAGGACATCACACAGCGCAAACTGGACGAGCAGGCCCTTCGGGAATCGGAAGCGCGTTTCCGTTCCATCGCCGACCAATCGCCTATGATCGTTTTCATGACCGAGGCCGACGACCGCGCCAGCATTTCCTATTTCAACCGCATGTGGCTTGACTATACCGGTCAATCCAATGCAATGGCCCTTGGACTTGGCTGGCAGGGAATCGTTCACCCGGATGAGGTTGACGAAGTCGCCACAGTCTATAAGGAGGCGCATGGACAACAGATTTCCTATATCCTGGATGCGATTAGGTTGCGGCGCTACGACGGCCAATACAGATGGCACATGTTCAAGAGCAACCCCCGGTTCTCGGAATCGGGTGAATTTTTGGGTTACCTGGGCGTTGGACTCGACATTCACGATCAAAAAATGGCCGTGGATGCCATCCGCGAAAGCGAGAGCCGTTTCAGGATGCTGGCCGAGAAATTGCCACACATGGTATGGGTCACAAACGCACTAGGCCAGGAGGAGTACGTTTCGGGCCAGTGGGAAAGCTACACGGGGGTCACCGGTTCCGGAATTGGCGCCATGGAACGGTTTGTACACCCTGATGATACCGTAGCGGTAAGGTCGGCATGGGAACGCAGCATGGAAACCGGCCTGAACCTACGGGTGGATGCGCGGTTCAGGAATGGCGACGGCCAGTTCAGGTGGCATTCGATCATCGGGGAACCGGTGCGCGATACATCGGGCACGATCATAAAATGGGTCGGTGTGATTGCCGACATCCACCACGAAAGGACTTTTTCTCAAAAACTCGAGCAGGTCGTGGAAATGCGGACCAACGAACTCCTGGTCAAGAACGACGATTTGGAAAAGATGAACCGCGAACTCGAATCGTTTGCCTACATCTCAAGCCATGACCTACAGGAACCCTTGCGCAAGATCCAGACCTTCGCGTCCCGGATCATGGACCGCGAGTACGATTCGCTTTCAGATACCGGGCGCACCTATTTCCAACGCATGCAGGATGCAGCGCTGCGGATGCAGACCCTGATCGAGGACCTGCTCGCCTATTCGCGCACCACAAATGAGGAGCGAAAGATCGAGCGCGCCGACCTGAACGTTGTACTCGATGAGATTTGCGAGGAATTTGGCGAGGAGATCGTAGCCAAGGGAGCCAAAATTACGGCGGGAGCGCTCGGCACTGCGATGATCATCCCGTTCCAGTTCAGGCAGTTGCTGCACAACCTTTTTGTCAATTCGCTCAAATTTGCACGGAAGGAAGTACCGGCCGAAATCACCGTGACCAGCGAAACGATAGACGGAAATCCCGCGATCCACCCCAAATTGCTGGCAGGGCGGCAATATACCCATCTGAGGGTTTCGGATAACGGCATCGGCTTTGAGCCCGAATACGGCGAAAAGATTTTTGAGGTGTTCCAAAGGCTGCACGGGCGTGACAAATACAGCGGGACCGGGATCGGGCTGGCCATCGTCAAGAAAATCATCGACAACCATGGCGGCTACATTTCTGCGACGGGGCGTCCGGGCGAAGGCGCCACATTTGACATTTACCTGCCCGCCTGAGCGGGGTTTCAGGATTTTTTCGTATTTTAGGGATCATGACCGCGAACGAGTTCTCAAATGCTTTTTCGGCAATGCCGGGCGTAGCCGCCATGCTGGCAACGGATGACCCTAATTTCACGGTGATGGCGTGCACACAGGACTTTGCACGTGTCGCGAAAAGGTCGCCAAGGGAACTCATCGGGAAGCCCCTTGTCAAGATCTTTCCCCTGAATCCGAACATCCCGTTAAAGTCGCAGGGCATGCTGCGGAATTCCTTCAGGCGTGTGCTCAAATCGGGCACCGAAGACCGGATGCCGCTTCAACGTTACGATATCGAAATAAATGACGGCAAGTTTGAGGAGCGTTACTGGCGAATCTTTAACCGCCCCTTTCTCACTGATGACGGAAAAATTGCGGGCATCTTGCATGCCGCCGAGGACATCACCTTTGAGGTGCTCAATGACAAGCGCGAGCGCCGGATCAGGGGTTTCGAGCAGGCGTTCGACCTTTTCATGGATGCCCCGCAGGCCATCTGCATCGTCTCGGGGCCGGAACTGGTCATCGGCCTTGCCAACCGCACCTTGTTGAAGTTGCTCTGCGTCGATGCCGGGATCGTGGGCAAACCGCTTCGCGAAGCCCTTCCCGATGCACAATCGGGCGCGATGAGCGAGATCCTGAACCACGTGCTCGAGACCGGCCAGTCGTTTGAGGATACTCAAATGCCGGTGACGCTGCCCTGCAACGGAAATCCTCGGCATTATTTCCACGTGACCTGTCAACCCTTTTTTGAATTCGGGAAAAAAGAGGCGTCAGGTGTCCTGGCCTACGGCCATGATGTAACCGATAAAGTAAATGCCATTCAACAGCTTCGCGAAAAACAGCAACGGTACCGGATGCTCATCGAGGAAGCGCCCATCGCCACGGCGGTCTATTACGGACCTGATTTTGAAATCAGGTATATCAACGAAATCATGCTCCATTACTGGCAAAAAGACCAATCGATTCAAGGTCTCCCCTTCTCCAAAGCGCTGCCCGAATTGACCGATTCCACCTATTTGCTACAGATGCAACAGACCTACAGGACGGGCCGGGCCTTTGAAGGTTTTGGCATTGAGGCGACGCTGGTGCGCGAAGGCAGGCCACATACCGCCTATTACAACTACATGTTCAAGGCATTGCGCGATGAAAACGGCGAGATATACGGCATCCACCACACCGCCATCGATGTGACCAAGCAGGTCCTGAACCAGCAAAAACTCGAAAAAAGCGAACGGGAGTTCAGGGAGTTGTCACAATCCCTTGAGGAAAAAGTGTACGAACGGACCTTCCTGATTTCGCAATTGAACGAGACTTTCCGGCATGCCGAACGCACGGGGAAATTCGGGAGTTACAGATACAACCTCCGGACAGGTGAACTCTCCTACTCGGATAACCTGTACCGGATCTTTGGGACCGAAATCGGTGCTTTCCAACCATCGTTGGAAAATTTCATGGATCTGGTCCATCCGGACGATCGCCCCGCCGTGCAGCAGGATGCCAAAAGACAATTTCTCCAGGGCAATCCATGGGAACATGAATACCGGCTGGTGCGCAAGGACGGACAGACGATCTGGGTGCGCGGCAGTACCGATAAGATCGTGGCGTCCGACCGCAATGAATACCTTATTGGCACCTTGCAGGATATCACGCAGGAGAAGATGCGCGAGAGGCAACTCACCGAGAACAATGCAAAGCTGGTCGAAATGAACCGCGAACTGGAATCGTTCGCCTACATTTCAAGCCACGACCTGCAGGAGCCGCTGCGCAAGATCCAGACCTTTGCGTCCCGGATCATCGAGGAGGAACAATCGGCGCTCAGCGAAAGGGCGGCCGGGTATTTTGAACGGATCATGAACGCGGCACACCGCATGCAGATCCTGATCGACGACCTGTTGGCCTATTCTCGGACCAATGTCGAGGACCGCAATTTTGAGCGCGTGGATCTTTCGGACCTGATTGGCGAGATATCTGAAGAATTAAGCGAAGACCTCCAGGTTTACCAGGCGATGATTGAAACGGGCAAGCTTGGACAGGTAACCATCATCCCTTTCCAGTTCCGCCAGTTGCTGCACAACCTGATTGGGAATGCGCTCAAGTTTTCAAGGCCTGAAAAATTACCCCATATCTACATCACGAGCGAATCCGGCACCGGCAGCAGCCTTGGCGTGTCCCAGCTTGACCCGGCGGCACGTTACAGCCATATCCGTTTTTCGGACAACGGGATCGGTTTTCCGCCCGAATTCGCCGACAAGATCTTTGAGGTTTTCCAGCGCCTCCACACCCGCGAAAAATACAGCGGCACCGGCATTGGCCTGTCTATCGTGCGCAAAATCGTCGAGAATCACGACGGATTCATTACCGCGACAGGCGAGCCCAACAAAGGGGCAACTTTTGATATTTACATCCCTGAAAGGGAAATTTGAACAACATGGAAAAGAGAAACTACAAGATCGTGATCGATGCACCTGCATCCAAAGTATGGAAGGTCCTCTGGGACAAAGATACCTATACCGACTGGACTGGAGTTTTTTGCGAAGGCTCTTACGTCAAGTCTGATTTTACCGAAGGCGGCCGCGCCCACTTCCTGACTCCCAGCGGCGAGGGCATGTACAGCGTCGTGGACACCAATCGCGAAAACCAGGTGATGTCCTTCAGGCACATCGGGATGCTCAAAAACGGCGAAGAGATGCCGCTGGATGACCAGACACGCAGCTGGAGCGGGGCCATGGAGACCTATAATCTCAGCGAAAAGGACGGCAAGACAACCCTGGAAGTCGAACTCGACATCACCGAGGAGCACGCAACATACTTTGACGGTGCCTTTCCTAAAGGGCTGACCCGCGTAAAGGAACTCGCCGAAAGTTAGCGAACAAGGCTCTCCCAGGCTCCATTGCCATACCATAGTTTGCCGTCCCTGACTTCCAGCGGCGACGCAATATTATTGGTATAAAGTGCGCCTGTGCCCAGCCCCTGCGGCATGGAGACGCCGAGCGCGTGCGTAAACTGCGCAATGGCATTAAGGCCGACAGAAGATTCAAGTGCCGAGGTGATCCACCACCCGATGCCCAGTTCCTCTGCCAGGGCAATCCATTGCTTGGTCGCGGCGAATCCGCCCAACAAGCTCGGTTTTAAAATAATGTAATGGGGACAGATATGTTCCATCAGGGAGCGCATTTCGGATGGGTGGTTGATGCCGATCAGTTCCTCGTCCAATGCAATGGGAATACCGGCCCTTTTGACTATCTCTGCCATCCTGTCATGCTTCTTGGGCGCTATCGGTTGCTCAATGCTATGAATTTCAAAGCCAGACAGTTGTTCAATTTTATCTAAAGCCGAATTTGCATCAAAAGCGCCGTTCGCATCGACTCTGATTTCCAAAGCATCGGGCGGAAAATCGACACGGATTTCCTCCAAAATTTTCAATTCCTGATTAAAATCTATCGCCCCGATCTTCATCTTCAGGCAGCGGAAACCCGCCTCGATCTTCTTCGAAACCTGTGCGCGCATGTGATCCGGATCCCCCATCCAGATCAACCCATTGATGGGGATGCCCTCCTGGCCCGAGGTGAACGGTGACGGATAAAGAACCATCGGATCTTCGCTTTGCAAGGAAAGAAAGGCAGCCTCAACCCCAAAACGGATGCTGGGCCAATCGGTGAGATGCCGGTCAAGTGCAATGGGATCCATCTGGATATTATCGCATACCCATGCCAGTTTCTCCTCAAAACCACTGCGGTCGTCAATGCTCAGCCCCCGCAGGAGGCCACATTCGCCGATGCCACGCCGGCCGCCGTCATCAATCACGATGAACCAGCTTTCCTTTTGCGTCATCACGCCCCGCGAGGTTCCCGCCGGGACAATGAATTCCAGGACGTGCTTAAAATATGAGGCTTTCAAATGTTTGAATGTCAGAGTTCGATAGACTCCCCTATCTTCAACAGCATGAGGTCTTTGCCTTTGTCGAAGAATTTGCGGATCGCAACGTCGTGGTCGATCTTGATGTACCCGAAAGTATCATAATGATACCCCAGGATCTTGTCACATTCCAGGAAGTCCGAAGCAAGTATCGCATCGTCCACATCCATCGTGAAATTGTCGCCAATGGGCAGGATGGCAAGGTCGAGCCGGGTGCGCATCGGGATGAGCTTCATGTCCATCGTGAGGGCGGTATCACCGGCCACATAAATGTTCTTGTGCTCGCCCTCAATGACGAATCCGCCCGGATTGCCGCCATAACTACCGTCGCCAAAAGAACTGGAATGGATCGCGTTGACATACCGGAGGGTCCCAAAATCAAACTTCCACTTGCCGCCATGGTTCATGGGGTGCGCTGTTAATCCGTGGTTGGAATAAATGCCCGCAATCTCTGCATTTGAGACGATGGTGGCGCCGGTGCGCCTGGCAATGGCCTCAACGTCATAGGTATGGTCGTTGTGGGCATGTGTGACCAGGATGTAATCGGC
>SXQR01000047.1 GCA_005792865.1 Flavobacterium sp.
AACCCGAGGCGCTAGCCGAACTGAACGACCGCAGGGGAGTTAATTATATATTATAAATTGACGATCAAAGAGGCTCTTGAATTTGGAGGTTGAACTGACAACTGATGACTGATAACTTATGACTGCCAACTGATACCTTTTTATTTCCTAATTTTGGCTTTCTATGGAAGAGAAGGTTATTTTAGTGAACGAGCGTGACGAGCCGATTGGCCTTATGGGGAAATTGGAGGCGCATGAAAAAGCGATGTTGCACAGGGCATTCTCTGTTTTTGTGCTCAACGACAAAAAGGAGGTCATGTTGCAGCAGCGCGCGGCCGGGAAGTACCATTCGCCTCTGTTGTGGACCAATACCTGTTGCAGCCACCAGCGCGAAGGCGAATCCAACATCGAGGCGGGTTCGAGACGGCTTTTCGAGGAGATGGGCATCCAGGCCCCGCTCACCGAACTCTTTCATTTCATTTACAGGGCACCCTTTGACAACGGCCTGACCGAACACGAACTCGACCATGTGATGATCGGGTATTTCAATGGCGAGCCGCAGATCAATCCCGACGAAGTGGCATCGTGGAAGTGGATGGGCATCGCCGATATCCGCAACGATATGGCTCAAAATCCCGGGCAATACACGGTGTGGTTCAAGATTATTTTTGACGAGTTCCATCACTATCTCGAAGACCATCCGCTCCCGTAGCATCTAACTCGTCAACAGCCAAGCTCGGTTTTTTAATTCATTTATAATTTATAATTTATAATAACGTATGCCCGTCACCGTTTCCCGAAAAGCCCACTTCAACGCCGCGCACCGCTTGCACAACCGCAGTTGGAGCGATGAACAGAACCGTGCCGTGTTCGGGGTATGCAACAATGCCAATTACCATGGGCACAATTATGAGCTGACCGTTTCGGTCACCGGGGAGATCGATCCTGAAACGGGTTACGTCATGGACATGAAGCAGCTCGCCGATTTGATCTCGGAACACGTCGAGGTGCGTTTCGACCACAAAAACCTGAACCTGGACGTCCCCGAATTTGCCTCGCTGAATCCGACGGCCGAAAACATTGCGGTGATGATCTGGAACATTTTGCGTCCCACCATCAAGCCGTCGCTGGCCCTTGAGGTCGAACTTCAGGAAACGCCCCGGAATTTGGTAAAATACAGTGGGAACTGATGAAAAACCAATTATATCCGTTTGTATTTCAACCGATCCTCAAGCACCGCATCTGGGGCGGCGGCAAACTCGCAACGGTACTCGGGAAGGAAATTCCGGACGACCGCACCGGAGAAAGCTGGGAACTTTCGGCGGTGGAGGGCGATGTCAGCGTCGTCTCAAACGGACCGCTTGAAGGCACGCCGCTCAGCCAGCTCATCGCACAGTTTCCCGAAGCGCTTTTGGGAAAGGACGTCTATGAAAAATTTGGCGACCAGTTCCCGCTGCTGTTCAAATTCATTGACGCGCGCGAGGATCTCTCCATCCAGGTCCATCCCAACGACAAGCTTGCGAAGGAGCGCCACAACAGCTTTGGGAAGACCGAAATGTGGTATGTGATGGACGCCGATGCGGGTTCCCGGATCATCGTGGGCTTCAAGCCCGGCGCCACTTCCAAAAAGTACCTTGAGGCACTCCAGGCCGGCACTTTGCCCGCGCTCCTGGAGCAAAAACAGGCAAAAGCGGGTGACGTATTCTTTTTAGAAACCGGAACCGTTCACGCCATCGGCGGCGGAATCTTGCTCGCCGAAATCCAGCAAACCTCCGATATCACCTACCGAATCTATGACTGGGACCGCGTGGACCAAAACGGCAAGGGCCGCGAACTTCACGTCGAGCAGGCGCTAGAGGCGATGAACTATGGGCCTGTGGATGCCGTCCGGAGCTATGATAAAACGCCTAATACGGCCAATTCCATGGTGTCATGCCCGTACTTCACGACGCGCTTCATTCCGCTTGACGGGCAATATCGGCCGGATGTGCCACAGGGCTCGTTCATCGTTTACATGTGCGTCGAGGGCCAGTTTTCAATTTCGGCGAATGAGGTAGATTACCTTTTTACAAAGGGCGATACGGTACTCGTCCCGGCAGGATGTAACGATGGGTTGCTCACGGGGAACGCAACGTTGCTGCAAGTTTATGTTTCCTGATTGCGCCATTATGCGTATTTTTGCTAAAAATTAGAACTATGGCTAATGTAAAGACCCTTAAGAAAGACATCAATTACGTGCTTGGCGATATCATCGAGGCGGTTTACCTGTGGGAAATGTCCACGGCGGGAAAACCAACCGAGGCTTCAAATGCCCTAATCGACGAAGCGATCATGACTTTCGATACCCTGATTACCAAGGTGAACGCCAAAAACGTTGAGGACAAGAAGAAACACTTCAAGGCAATCAACACCGAACTCGAGGAATCTGCCCGCAAACTTGTGGAGAAGATCAACAACCTGAAATAATTTTTTCAGCCTGCGATGTTTGCAAATTTTGATTTTCAATTTATATTTGCAGCATCAAGCCGCCGATGTAGCTCAGCTGGCTAGAGCAGCTGA
>SXQR01000048.1 GCA_005792865.1 Flavobacterium sp.
GGCCAGGCCGAACTGGTCCTGGGCAAGAAAGCCGATGCGCTCAAGCACTTCACCGAAATCAAGGAAAAATACCCTCAGGCTCCGGAATCGCGTGACATCGATGCGCTGATCGGCCTCTCGCAGGGTTAATCATACAACCTTGGCTACCGAAAATAAAAACCTGTCGCAATACGACAAGACTGCAATCCCAAACGCGGAAGCCTTCCGGTTTGGGATTGTTGTTTCATCGTGGAACGGCCATATCACATCGAACCTTTATCAGGGTTGTGCCGATGCGCTGCTCGATTGCGGGGCAAAACCTCAAAACATTGAAAAATGGGAGGTGCCCGGAAGTTTCGAGTTGATTTACGGCGCTGCACGGATGCTCCATTCGGGCAACTACGACGCGATCATCACCATTGGCTGCGTGATCAAGGGCGAAACCATGCACTTTGAATTTGTTTGCGAAGGGGTCACCCAGGGAATCAAGGACCTCAATGCCAAGGGCGACATCCCCGTGATCTTTTGCCTGCTCACCGACAACAACGAACAGCAGTCATTGGACCGAAGCGGAGGTGCGCACGGGAACAAGGGCGTCGAGGCGGCGATCACCGCGATCCACATGGCGGAATTCAGGCGCCGCACGGGTTCGAGGTAGGTCAGTTCATACATTTCAATATCCATGGAAGGCCGTCCGAAACCGCTTCGGGACGGCTTCTTTTTTACTTTTATTGTTTAACTTTGGCTGTCAATCAAAACGCAATGACCAGCATCATCAGGTTACTTCCCGATCACGTCGCGAACCAGATCGCGGCGGGCGAAGTCGTGCAGCGGCCTGCCTCGGTGGTCAAGGAGTTGCTTGAGAACGCCGTCGACGCCAAGGCCACCGACATCACGCTCGTGGTCAAGGACGCGGGCAAGACGCTGATCCAGGTCATCGACAACGGCGTCGGCATGGGCGATGAGGACGCGAGGCTTTGCTTTTCGCGCCACGCCACATCGAAGATCCGCCAGGCCGAAGACCTGTTCGCGCTTGGGACCAAAGGATTCAGGGGGGAAGCGCTGGCCTCGATCGCGGCAATCGCGCACGTCGAGCTCAAGACGCGGCTCCACGACCAGGAGCTCGGTACCCATCTCGTGATTGAAGGCAGCAGGTTTGTGACCCAGGATCCGGCAGTAGTGGCCAAAGGCACGTCATTTTCGGTCAAAAACCTGTTCTATAACATTCCCGCGCGGCGCAATTTCCTTAAATCGGATGTGGTGGAAATGCGCCACATCATTGACGAGTTCCAGCGTGTGGCCCTCGCACACCCCTCCATCCGCTTCTCGATGTACCAGGGCAACCAGGAGGTTTTTGGTTTGCCGGGTTCAAATCTGAGGCAACGGATCGTCAATATCTTTTCGGGCAAGACCAATGAAAAATTGGTGCCGGTCAATGAAGAGACCGGGATCGTGCGGTTGACGGGATTTGCTACCAAGCCCGAATTCTCCAGGAAATCGAGGGGCGAGCAGTTTTTTTTCGTCAACGACCGGTTCATCAAAAGCGGCTATCTGCACCACGCCGTGATGTCGGCCTATGAAGGCCTGCTCAAGGAAGGATGCCAGCCCGCCTATTTCCTCTACCTGGAAGTCCCGCCGGAAAGCATCGACATCAATATTCACCCCACCAAGACAGAGATCAAGTTTGACGACGAGCATTCGCTCTATGCGATCCTGCGATCTGCCGTCAAGCACAGCCTTGGCCAGTTCAACGTCGCCCCGATCCTTGACTTTGACCGCGATTCCAATCTCGATACGCCCTACAGCTACCGCAACCAGCAAGCCTCGGTGCCCACTATCGAGCTCAATGGGGCCTTTAATCCTTTTGACGACAAACCGTCTTCGGGGGGCAATTACCACAAGAAAGAGACGGCATCGTGGGAGAGTTTGTATGTCGGGCTGAGGGAATCTGCGGCGGTTGCATTACCTGAAGTGGAGGTCGCCGATGAGGTCGCGCCGTCGCTCTTTGAGGAAACCGACGAAATCCAGACCCACCGCACCTATCAGCTGCACAAGAAATACATCGTAAGCCCCATCAAGTCCGGAATGGTGATCGTGGACCAGCAACGGGCACACCAACGCATCCTGTACGAGGAATTTTTGGCCGGGATGACGGTCAGGCACTCGGCGAGCCAGCGGCTTTTGTTTCCCCTTAGCCTGTTTTTTCCCAAGGCACAGGTCGCGATGCTGATGGAAATGAAGCCCGTGCTCGCGGCAACGGGGTTTGATTTTGAATCGGTGGACGGGGCCATCGTGGTTTCTGGCGTTCCGGTCAATGTGTCCGAAAGTGAGGTTTCCATTGTTCTTGAGCAATTGCTGGGCGAAGTCCAGGACGGTATTCCGGGTTCGGGGTACAGCCAGAACGATTCCATCGCGCGTTCGATGGCCCGTAGCGTGGCCGTCAAGACTGGTGTGCACCTTACGCCACGCGAACAGGAAAACCTCGTAAATTCACTATTCGCCTGCCGCGAACCCGAACTGTCGCCGTTTGGCAAGCCCACCTTCATCACCATGCGGGTGGAGGATATCGATAAAAAGTTTACCGTATGATGAACATTACCCCTACCGTCAAACAGCTTTTGATCATTAACGTGATCTTTTTTGCCGGTACGCAGATGGTGGGCGACGCCGCCTACACCTTCCTTTCACTGTTCTACCCGGAGCATCCGGATTTTCGCATCTGGCAACCCCTGACGCACATGTTCATGCACGGGAACGTCATGCACATCCTGTTCAATATGTTCGCGCTGTATTCATTCGGTTCGGCGCTGGAGCAGTTCTGGGGTGGCAAAAAGTTTCTCTTCTTTTACATTTCCTGCGGGCTTGGCGCCGCCCTGTTGCATACAGCCGTAAATTTTTTCCAGGTCCAGAGCGCGATGTCCGCACTCACCGAGGCCGGCCTTTCGCAGCAGTCCATTGATTCCTTCCTCACTACCGGCCGCATCCAATACGATCCGGGACAGGTGGAGGAGGGGGTGCTCCAGAGCCTTTTCGATGCCTACAACACGCCCGCCGTGGGAGCCTCAGGGGCAATCTACGGGCTTCTGGTGGCCTTTGCCTTCATGTTCCCAAATACCGGCCTGATGTTGATGTTCGTCCCCGTGCCCATAAAGGCAAAATACTTCGTGCCCGGACTGTTGCTCATCGACCTTTTCCTCGGCATCACGGGAAAATCGATATTTGGCGGCGGCAGCGGAATTGCGCATTTCGCGCACATTGGCGGCGCGCTTGTGGGTTTCCTGATGATGTGGTATTGGAAAAAAAGCCAGTTTAACCGCAACCGCTGGAATTGATGGGAATCGGGCAGGACCTCCGGATGCAGTACCGTACGGGTGACCTTACGACCAAGCTGATATTTTTCAATATCGCGGTGTTTGTGCTTTCAATCGTCTTGTTCTATAAATTTCGGGCCGCGGCTTTTGACTATCCAACCTGGATCGCGCTGTCATCGGATCCCCTGACCGTGGCGACCCGCCCATGGACGCTGCTCATTTACAGTTTTTTCCACGGCGGATTCTTCCACCTGCTTTTCAACCTGATCATCCTGAATTTTGCCGGGCGGCTTTTCCTGACGTTTTTTAATGAAAGGCAGATGCTCGGGCTTTACCTGACCTCGGCCATATTCGCAGGCCTTTGCTACATGGGCGGATACTACCTCCTGGGCCGGGAGTCCATCATCGTGGGCGCATCGGGAGCCATCATGGCCATTCTGATGGGCGCCGCGACCTATGCCCCAAACATGGACATCAGGTTGCTGCTTATAGGTCGGATCAAGCTTTGGCATTTTGCCGCGGCCGTCATTTTGATCGATCTGCTCTACATCCTGGCCGAAAATACCGGCGGCCATATCGCGCACCTCGCGGGGGCATTTTTTGGCTATATTTACGTCGAACAGGTCAAAAGGGGCCGCGACCTGGGAAGTTGGCTGGCGTCGGCTTTTGGATGGGCAGCCGGGCTGGCACCCAAGACTAAAAAGACACCTTTCAGGAAAGTGCACCGCACCACAAAGGCACCTGCCGTGAAACCGTCCGGGAAAAACGTGCAGCAGAAACGGATCGATGAGATCCTCGACAAAATCAGCAAGTCCGGTTATGACAGCCTGAGCGCCGAGGAAAAAGAGTTCCTGTTCCGGGCGGGAAAAGAGTGATATGAGCAAATTATCGTGGTTCAACAAGATGATGTTTTTCCTCAACATAGCCCTCGCTGTGCTGACGATCATCGCGTATGCGCTGCCTTTCCTTGCGCCCAAGTTGTTCCCCGGGCTGTCGGTGCTGACGCTCATCCTTCCGCTTTTCCTGATCCTGAATGCGCTATTTTTCGTTTACTGGGCCATCCAGTTGCGACGGCAGGTCTTCCTCTCGGCGGTTGTGTTGCTGTTCGGGATGACGTTCATCAACAAATTCTATCGATTCTCATCGGCCGAACTCCCCGAACACGAACAGGACTTTACCGTCATGAGTTACAACGTGAGGCTTTTCAACCTGTTTGAGTGGCTGCCGGGACAGGTGCCCGATACCATCCGCACCTTCATCAACGACCTCAATCCTGACATCGTCTGCCTGCAGGAATATTCCAAAAA
>SXQR01000049.1 GCA_005792865.1 Flavobacterium sp.
CCGGCGCACCCGAAAAGGTGATCCAGAACGAGCGCAACAAGGAGGCAGACGCACTGGCTAAAATTGCCGCCCTTGAAGAAAGGCTGGCAGGGCTTCGGTAAAGGGCGTAACAACGTGGTTGCGGTTTCGTCTGTGAACAAAAATACCAGATGATCGCGCAATTCCACCGGTTTATCCGTTCCAAAAATCTGTTTCTCGTTTTCACCTGGTTCACGCGTTGCCTGCTAGCCATAGCCTTCATTCCATCGGGACTGAAAAAGGTGATGGGCATGCGGTTCACCCAGATCGGCATCGACAATCCTGTAGGATTTTTTTTCGAGGCACTTTACCAATCCGGCTTTTACTGGAATTTCCTGGGGTTTGTACAGATCCTGATCGCGGTATTGCTAATGGTCCCGCGGTTGAGTTATCTCGGGGCAATCTTTTACCTGCCTGTCATCATCAACATTTTCGTGATCGTCACGGCCATGGGATTCGCCGGCACGCCATACATCGCGGGGATGATGCTGCTCGCGAACCTGTACCTGCTTTTTTGGGACCTGCCCAAAACACTGGCACTGTTCAGGATTATTTCCGGCAAGGCAGATATCGGTAATGTACTGCCGGATCGTTAAAAACAAAGGATATTAATACTTCCTCCTGAGCGCGTCCTGATAACGCTCGCTGACTTTGGGCCAATTGATGACGTTGTAGAATGCGTCGATATACTTTCGCCGGCGGTATTGGTAACCCAGGTAGTACGCATGTTCCCAAACATCCAGTGCGAGGATCGGCGTTCCCGCCACGGTCGATTGGGGCATGAGCGGGTTGTCCTGGTTGGGTGTCGAGGTAACATGCAGTTTTCCGCTTCGGTCCACCACCAGCCAGGCCCAGCCGGAACCGAACTGTTTCTCTGCAGCCTCCGTAAAAAGCGCCTTGAAGTTTTCAAACGATCCAAAATCGCGGTCAATGATGGACGCGATCGTGTCTTTAGGTGTGCCGCCTGCCTTGGGCGCCATGCTCTCCCAAAAGACATTATGGTTGTAATAGCCGCCCGCATTGTTGCGCAGCGTCGCGTTGGACATATCCATTTTGCGAAGGATTTCCTCAATGGTCAGGGTTTCCAATTCGGTGCCGGCAAGCGCGCGGTTAAGGTTATTGGTATAGGTGAGATAATGCTTGGAATAATGGTTTTCCATCGTCAGCGCGTCGATGTGTGGTGACAGCGCATCATAAGCATAGGGCAAGGTAAGCATCGAAAACGCGCCCGGTTCGGCCTTGACGTCCTCGGGATTGCCGATGGTGACCTTTTCTTCGGCCGTCGGCAGCGGCACTTCGACGACCTCGGTCAATTTCCTGCGGTTGCATGAAAGGAGGGCCAACGCCGCAAACAGCAACAATAGGGCATTTTTCATTTTGGGGAATTTTTGTCGATTCGGTGGATCATTTCGATGTAATGCTCCTTTGCCTCATCGGCACTAAGGTGGCTGATCTGCATCCATGCATTGGTCTTGAAGGCATTGCGCAGATCGAAATTGGTGGAATAATTGGTCGCGGGCATGCCGATCGTGGCCTGTTTGTAATAGGCATATAATCGGAGTTGCACATCCTGCGGAAGGTTGGCCTGAGACATTCCGGCGGCGATTTCCACTGCCTTGGCAAAGCGCTTATCTAGACTCTCGTCAGGCATTTTTGGTTGCGATGATGGTTTTTCCGCCAATGGCTTTCTGCTTGAGCGTCACATCGATTTTAGTCCCGAGTGGCAGGTAGATATCCACCCGCGACCCGAATTTGATGAAGCCCGCATCGTCCCCCTGGACCACATTGTCGCCCACCTTGGCGTAGTTCACGATCCTCTTGGCAAGGGCTCCGGCAACCTGTCGGTACAGGACCTGGCCAAATTCATGGTTCTCCACCACAACGGTCGTGCGCTCATTGTCGGTACTGGATTTGGGGTCCCAGGCCACGAGGAACTTGCCCGGATGGTACTGGCTGTATTTGACCTTCCCGCCAACGGGGTAACGCGTTACGTGGACATTGATCGGGGACATGAAAACCGAAACCTGGAGGCGCTTGTCCTTGAAGTATTCGGGTTCAAAAACCTCCTCGATCACGACCACCTTTCCGTCAACCGGTGAGATCACGTGCGCATCGTTATGAGAAACGATCCGCTTGGGGTTGCGAAAAAACTGCAGGATCAACAGGAGGAAAATCACGATGAGGACCTGGACGGTCTTCAAAAGCCAATAATTTTCAATGAACCTGTCGGTCAATAGCAGCAACGCCACTACGACCGTAGTTGAGATCAGGATGATTTTTCCGCCTTCCTTATGAAACATAGTTTGCGATTTGAAAAAACAAAAATACGAAAGGCGCGGCAAAAATCACGCTGTCCAGCCGGTCAAGGATTCCGCCGTGCCCGGGCATGATCTTTCCGCTGTCTTTTACCATGGCCACGCGCTTGAATTTTGATTGCACCAGGTCGCCCAGAGTCCCCATCACGGAGACAATTGCCGCGAGGATGACCCACAGCAACGGCGATGCCCCGAGCGCATAATTGGCCAGCAAGAATCCTGCAACCATTGCCGCTACGGCGCCGCCCGCAAAACCCTCGACGGTCTTTTTTGGGGAAATTCTCTCCAGAAGCTTGTGTTTCCCGATTGATTTTCCGGTAATGAAC
>SXQR01000050.1 GCA_005792865.1 Flavobacterium sp.
AGATGCCCTCGGGGGTTTTGCGGTCGCCCTCAAATTGCTTGTGCCCCGTTGGATTTCCGCCGAGGGCAATCATGTAAGTTTTGACTGGCCGCCCGTTTGAAAATGCAACCATCCTGCGCTTTGATTTGAGCACCAGCAAACGGTCGATGACGGTATCATCCGGAAGGCGTTTCCCCGGGTAGAAATACCAGAGGGCCAATGCGGCGAGCGCGAGGATGAGAAGCAGGGCCAGAAATTTCATTTAGGAAATTATGGTTTTACCGCATGGAGCTTTAGGCGGTGTTGGGTAAATTCCGGGTGGGGGCAGGCTGGCTATATCCTAAAGCCCACCCAAAGCCGGTCGGGAAAAACCGCCTAAGTTGTTAAAGCGTTTCCTCCAGCCACTTGAAGAATTCCCGTTGCCAGACGATGGCGTTCTGCGGCTTCAATACCCAGTGGTTCTCTTCCGGAAAATAAAGCAAACGGCTCTTGATCCTGCGAAGCTGTGCAGCCTGGAAAGCTTCCTGCCCCTGTCCGATGGGAACGCGATAATCCTTTCCTCCCTGAACAATCAGGATCGGCGTGTTCCACTTGTCCACGAGATTGATCGGGTTGAAATCACGATAGGTTTTCTGCGCCGCCGCATTGTCTTTTTCCCAATACGGCCCGCCCGAATCCCAATTCGTGAAGAAAACTTCCTCCGTCGTGCCGTACATGCTCTGAAGGTTGAAAACCCCGTTGTGCGAAATGAAACTCTTGAACCTGTTGTTGTGGATCCCCGCCAGATAAAACACCGAATACCCTCCGTAGCTTGCGCCCACCGCGCCGAGCCTGTTCCTGTCCACATACTTTTCCTTGGCTACATCATCAATAGCCGAAAGGTAATCCTGCATAACCTGTCCGCCCCAATCCTTTGAAATTTGTTCGTTCCAGGCCACGCCGTGCCCGTGCATGCCGCGACGGTTTGGCGCTACCACGATGTAACCCTGTGCCGACATGAGCGAGAAATTCCACCTGTAGGAATAGCTCTGCGTCAGTGGCGACTGCGGCCCTCCCTGGCAATAGAGCAGAGTAGGATACTTTTTGTTCGGATCGAAATCCGGTGGCAGGATCACGTACACCAGCATCTGTTTGCCATCGGTAGTCTTAACCATCCGTTTCTCGACCTTGCTTAGTTTAAGCCCGGCATAGACATCGTCGTTTACGTGCGTGATCTGGTTCCATTTTTTTGACTTTAGGTCGTAGATATAAAGTTACGTAGAATGGTTCATGTCGGTCCTCGGTATGATCGCCAAATTGCCCGCAAAGCCCGCGATCCCGTTTACATCAAACATGCCTTCGGTCAATTGTCGCACCACCGGTGCAATCTTGGTTTTGCCTGGAAAATTTACCTCAAAGAGTTGCTTGGTACCCATGATCGGCGCGGTAAAATAAACCTTCTTGCCGTCTGGGCTCCATTCAAATGAATCCACCGTTCCGTCCCAATTGGCGGTCAAATTCTGCTTCACGCCATTCATGTCGACAATGATGTCGTTCTTGTCGGCCTCATAACCGTCGCGCTTCATCTGCAGCCACGTCAGGTGCCCGGCCGGTGAAAAGGCAGGATGCGTGTCATATCCCGGATTTTCCGCCGTGCGGTTGATGGTCTGGCCCGATGCGATGTCGTATTCATAGATATCGGTATTGGTGCTCACGGCATATTCGGTACCTGACTTTTTCTTGGTCACGTACAGGATCTTTTTGCTGTCGGGCGACCAAATGTAGTCCTCATCACCGCCAAACGGGGCCTGTGGTGAATTGAACGCCTCACCCTTCATGATATCGGTGCCCTTGGACTTGTCGCGGTTTTCGCGAAAGAAGACGTGGTTGTAACTGCCCTCGTTCCAGGTGTCCCAGTGCCGGTAATCCAGCCCGTTGTAAATCTGCGCGTCGGCCTTTTTCAATTCGGGATATATTTCCTTGGCCAAAATCTTTTCAACCTTAACGCTTTCGTGGTAAACGATGTACTTTCCATCTGGCGAAACATTCTTGTCCGTGACGATCGATGCATGATCCTTGATTTCGGTCGCGGCGCCTCCTGTGACCGGAACGGTGTAATATTTTGTCTCCGACTTATTCTCCTCTACAGACGGCGTAGATACTTTGTACACCACCGCCTTGCGGTCTTTTGAGAGCCCGACGGCCGTTACGCGGCCCAATTTCCAAAGTATTTCGGGGGTCAGCGTCTGCGCGCTTGCCGTAGTCATTCCCATAATGGCGAGGATTAATAGCGTTGCGGATTTTTTCATCATTAAAAATTTAGGGCTAAAAATAACCATTATTAAACAAAAAAGCCACCCCGAAGGATGGCTTTCATACGGTATTTCCAGCTTATTGCCTAATGAAGCGCCTGATGCCTTTTCCGTTTTCAGAGGTAACCTCGATCAGGTAAACGCCCGAGGACAGGTTTGAAACGGGGATTCCGCTTTCGAGAATCTGCCCTTTGGAAATTTCCTGCCCAAGAGTGCTCAAGATCCTGTAGCTACCCGAAATGTTCACGAAAAGCGACTGGCCATTGACAGGATTCGGATAGACTGAAAACTCCAGCCCGGCAGCGCCTTCTTCCCGTGCGGCCGATCCGATGACAACGGTGTAGTCCTCAACCTGGCCGTAGGAGAATGTCTCGCATGCGGTCGGGACGCCGTTATATTTCATCGAAACCCGCATCCGTGTGGTCCCCAAGACTGCGGTTGCGGGGATGGTGATGGAACCGCTCACAGAGGTAGCGTTGGTCGCCGTCCTGGTATAGGCTGTCTCGCCCGAGTCGGTAAAATCGCCGTCTCCGTTGTAATCGATGAACACTGCGTAACCCTCATTATAGACCGTACTGGTCCATTGCGGCGTGATCGTGATCGTGTATGCCGAACCGCGCGTCACATTAGTTGAAACCGACGTGAAATTGGTGTAGCCCGTTCCGCCGGTGGAAGGATTGTTGATCGTATTGAACTGTACGCGCTGGATCTTTTCGTCGGCGACGCTGTTGCCTTGGGAGGCGCAGTAGGAAACTGCATTGGCAAGCGTCGTTACATTGATGGTGTTGCTGGCAGATGAAGCATTCCCGGCGGCATCTTTCGCAATCACGTAAAAACTGTACGCGGTGGCTTCCGATAATCCAGTAGCGCTGTAATTTGTGGACGTTGTAGTCGCTCTGTACACTGAATTTTGGTAAATGTCGTACCCGGTTACGCCGACATTATCGGTCGATGCGGTCCACGAAAGGCTGGTTGCGCTGGACGTCGTTCCGGAAGCTGCCAGGGATGTGGGGGCCGACGGCGGTGTGGAATCTGCAACGCCCGCCTGGATGTTGACCGTGTAATCCTCAACCTCGCCGTAAGAGAAAGCTTCGCAGGCGGTCGGGATGCCGTTGTACTTTAGGGACACGCGCATCCTTGTGGCGCCTGTCACGGCCGTTGCCGGAATCATGATGCTACCCGTCGCAGGCGTAGCGGTAGAGGCCGCACGGCTGTATGCAAGTTCGCCAGCATCGGCAAAATCCTTGTCATTGTTGTAATCGATCCATACCGCGATGCCTTCGGGATAGGTAGATCCCGTCCACTGCGGTGTAACCGTGATCGCATAAGATGACCCCTTGTTGACGGTGGTGGAAATGGAAGTGAAATCGGTGTATCCCGCTGTGGTCGCAATAGAATTGTCGATCGTATTGAACTGCACGCGCCCGATGCGCTCGTCCGCAATGCTATTGCCCTGAGATGCGCAATAGGTCGCAGTTGCGGATAGCGTGGTCACGTTGACCGTATTGCTGGCCGCCGAACTGTTGCCCGCAGCGTCTTTCGCGATGACGTAAAAGCTGTAGGCGGTGGATGCGGTCAATCCCGTTACGGTATAATTGGCAGACGATGTTGTTGCTTTGTACACCGAATTCTGGTACACGTCGTATCCGGTCACGCCCACGTTATCGGTAGATGCGGTCCATGCAAGGTTTGTCGATGATTGAGTCGTTCCCGAAGCCGCAAGGTTTGTCGGCGCCGATGGCGCCACGGTATCCGCAGTGCCGCCGGAGGTGATAGTGAAATTCGCATTCGACACGTCAAAGAAAATGTGGTTGGTCCCTTTGATCATAATGCGGTTTTGGGTGCTCGCCGTCGTAGGCATGGCAACGGCCTGCGTTCCGTCGTTTGGCGTAGCGGCCAGGAGCATGTTCCACGAGTTGCCGCCATCCTGCGAGATCAGGATGTCCACATTGGCCGTGTTCACGCCGTTGGCGGTAGTTCCCGCGACGTTCCACGTTACGGTCTGGGTCGAGCCGCCGGGGTAGGAAACCGCGGTATTGGGAGCCGTAACGGCGAAAGGGCCCGCCGTGGCATTCACGGTGACGATCATGTCGTCGCTGTTGTTGCCCGCTCCGCCCGCGCGGTTATCCCTTGAAGTGAACCTGAAATTCATGCTGCGCGCCACCGAAGGCAGTGCTTCGAGCGTTACCTCGGTTCCGGCGGTCGTGGTCGATCCGGTCAGGACCGACATCCAATACCAGCCCGTCCGCTTCGAGTGGACGACGGTGGACGGCCGCCTGAACTGGATGACCCTCGACTGGGGCGTGGAACTGCAGGACGGCACGGTCGTGTTCGGCGAGGACAAGGCGTGCGAAGATTATTTCGCCGATCCCGAACTCGACGAGCGGCTGGACTTCGCCGACGAATATCTCGCGGAGCACGGCGCCCGTCTCGAACGCCGCGTCGCCGGCGGCTTGCCGACTGCACTGGAGCGCCGCGTCGTCAAGGACATCTTCGACGCCCGCCGCACCGAATACGATGAAGCGCACGCTGCCCGCGTCCGGACGGCGATCCTCGCCTCGGGCGGCACCACGTCGCTATGCGAAGTCATCGCCGCGATCGGCGAACACCCCCGGCTGTCGCTCGACATCGCC
>SXQR01000051.1 GCA_005792865.1 Flavobacterium sp.
ACTCGGACTGGTCCATCATCAGGCCGCTTCCCTACGAATGGTGCGACCTCTACTGCAAGATCAACATCGCTTTTGAAGACGCGGCCAAACCCAAGATGTTTTCCATTGGCCCCGGCTTTGGCATCAGGATTTTCGGGCTGATGGAGGGCTTTCGGATCGGAATGAAAAACCTGGTGCTTGCAAAGAACAGGATCCCGAACAAGGCGCGGTTCCTTTACGACTACCTGGGTCAATACAAGCGGCCGGTTTTGTCAGCATACCTTAACAATGGAGCCGGGAAAAAGGGCTACGTTTTCTTCGCCTCGTCCCTATGGAAAAACGATTCGGAAACAAATCAATATCGCGCCAATTTCGTGGCTGCGTGCCGGAGCCTTGACAAGATCCGGTTTGAAGGCGGGTTCGCACCCCGTGCCAAAAATGACATTCCGGGATTTGAAACGATGACGCTCGACAGGCGGGTCGGCACAAAGGAATACGTTGAAAAAACCGGGAAATCCATGGCTGTTTTCAGCACACCGGCGGTCGCGCAATGCCACGGATGGAAACTCGGCGAATTCCTCGCGATGGGCAAGGCCATCCTCTCAACGCCGCTTTCACGCGTACTGCCCAGGGAACTGGAAGACGGCAAACACCTTTTGCTCACCAACGGCACGCAGGAGGACCTTGTGCAAAAACTTGAACAATTGCTTGCAGATGATGCATTGCGGCACGATCTTGAGCGCGAGGCAGCCCAATATTTTGACGAGGTGTTGTCCCCACGCGCCGTAGTGGAATCCATTCTGGCAAAGCTTGGCGTGGAAAGAATGCACGAGGTGCGTTAAAATTACCGGACGGGCCCAATTTGGAATCGCCGTGATTCCGTGCTTTCTAAATTCTATCGTATCTTTGCGCCGCCTTAATTGGGTATGCAGATGAATCCCGCATTGGAAACCGTTTCAAAATCCCTGTCGCTGCGGCGGGCTTTTGTAGATTTCAAGGAAATCACGAAGGCCGGGCTTGCCGTCAGTGTACTTTTTTCATCGATTGCCGGTTACCTGCTGGGGTTTGACGACTCCCATCCCTTCAGTTGGAGCGTTCTGGCCATGCTGATGGTGGGCGGATACTGCATGGTTGGCGCATCGAATGCCTTCAATCAGGTCATTGAGAAAGACCTCGACGCAAAGATGGACCGCACCCGCAACAGGCCCGTGCCGTCCGGCAGGATGTCTGTACCGGTTGCACTGTCGATCGCATCGGCATTGACACTTGTAGGCCTTGTCCTGCTGTACATGATCAATCCCAAGACGGCGATGTTCGGCGCCATTTCGATCTTTCTCTACACCTGTGTCTATACGCCTCTCAAGACGATGACGCCACTCTCGGTTTTTGTGGGTGCATTTCCGGGCGCTATACCGTTCATGTTGGGATGGGTGGCCGCAACCGGCGATTTTGGTATCGAGGCGGGGACGCTCTTCCTGATTCAGTTCTTCTGGCAATTCCCGCACTTTTGGGCCATCGGCTGGTTCCTGTACGAAGATTACGAAAAGGCCGGGTTTTTCATGCTTCCCACCGGTAAGCGCGACACCAAGACAGCGCTGCAGGTCATTCTTTATACCGTCTGGCTGATCATCGCATCTTTGCTGCCAGCGGCGGGTTATACGGGGCAGTTCTTCCTCTCTACCATTGCTGCGGTGGCCGTCCTTGCACTGGGCCTTTGGATGCTCAGGTTCGCGGTGAAACTTTACCAGCTGCGCACGGCGAAGGCCGCAAAATCGCTCATGCTTGCCAGCGTGACCTACATTACCGTCCTGCAACTGATCTATATAATCGATAAATTCCTGAGATGATGGAAATGACAACCATGACACCGGAAGAACACAAGTCGCGTTCAGACCGGTCCTATAAATTGATTTTGGGCTTTGCGATGGTGAGCATGACCATGATGTTTGCCGGTTTGACCAGCGCGTTCGTGGTGAGCAAGTCCCGCGCCGACTGGTTGAAGGACTTCGAGATGCCGTGGGCGTTTTTCGCATCGACGGCTGTCATCATCCTGTGCAGCGTGACGTTCCACCTGGCCAAGCTTGCAATTAAAAAAGATGACCGGGCCGCGGTGACGCGCTGGCTTTGGCTGACGCTGCTGTTGGGTATCGCTTTTGTCTATTTCCAGTTTGCCGGCTTTGGGCAGGTCGTGGCGATGGGGCATTACTTTACGGGTAGCGAAAGCAACATCACCACCACGTTTCTCTATGTCGTGGCCATGGCGCACCTTGTCCACCTGGGCGGCGGGATCATTTCGCTTTTGGTGATAATTTGGAATCATTTTAAACAAAAATACTCCTCTTCGCAAACTCTTGGAATTGAACTCGGTGCGATGTACTGGCACTTTCTGGACTTTTTGTGGATTTACCTCTTTTTGTTTTTATATTTCTTCAAATAATAAAAAACCTTAAATTTGGGGACTTTTTAACGTATACTTTTCTATGGAAGCGACTACTACTGTAAATAACGGGGAAAAGGTCTGGGGCGGTGGAAACGAGCCTATGGGCGCGAGCTACGGCAAGCTGATGATGTGGTTTTTCATCGTATCGGATGCGCTGACATTCTCCGGTTTCCTTGCAGCCTACGGTTTCTCGAGATTCAAATTCATCGAGACCTGGCCGTTGCCGGACGAAGTGTTCACGCACTTCCCGTTCATGCACGGAGTGGAAGCCCCGATGTACTATGTTGCGCTCATGACCTTCATCCTGATCTTTTCATCGGTGACGATGGTACTGGCGGTTGACGCCGGGCATCAGATGAAGCAAAGAAAAGTAGCGTTTTACATGCTTTTGACCATTATTGGCGGGCTTGTGTTCGTGGGTTCACAGGCATGGGAGTGGAAAAACTTCATCAAAGGCGAGTATGGGGCGATCGAAACGCAAGGCGGAAGCCTGCTCCAGTTTGTTGACAATACCGGCAAACGCGTGAAGCTTTCTGATTTTGTCGTGCAGCTTCCCGAGTCGCGCGAGCAACTCGAGCGTTCCAAAGGAACTTGGTTCATGGCCGAGTCGTCGCTTCCCACCTACTCGGTTGCGGAGGTGCAGGCTGCATTTGCCGCTAATCCGAATCTTTTGGTGCGCACCGAGCGTATTTACATGGATACCGAGGCTGACCGTGCCAACAAGAAGTTGCAGCCGGGCCTTAATTCAAAGAAACAGAAAGAGGTGCTGACCCGCGCCGAATCCGAAAAAATGATGGCCAACGCGCATTATGTCGTGGAAGGGGCAAACCTGGTCCGCAATGAATACGGCAGCAAGCTCTTCGCCGACTTCTTCTTCTTCATCACCGGCTTTCACGGCTTCCACGTATTTTCCGGTGTCGTGATCAACGTCATCATTTTCTTCAACATCCTTTTGGGGACTTACGAGAAGAGGCGTTCATATGAAATGGTCGAGAAAGTCGGTCTATACTGGCACTTCGTTGACCTTGTATGGGTTTTTGTATTCACCTTCTTCTACCTGGTATAATCTAATCAGCTTAAAACAATGGCACACGCGCACGTTTCAAATACAAAGAGGATCTGGTTCGTTTTCGGGCTGCTTTCGGTCGTGACGATCGTCGAAGTAATTTTGGGTATCATGAAGCCTGAAGCGCTCTACATGCGCAACCTGCTCAGCATGAACCTCCTCAACTGGATCTTCATCATCCTGACCGTCTTCAAGGCATACTACATCGTGTGGGCCTTCATGCACATGGAAGGCGAGCGTGCCAGCCTCCGCTGGTCGGTGGTGTCGTCCGTGATCTTCCTGGTGCTTTACCTGATATTCATCCTGCTTGTGGAGGCTGATTACATCTATGAGGTCTTCCGCACGGGAACTATAAAATGGAACTTCTAACAGAGGTTAAAAAAGTATAAAAGACGGTTTATTGGCCGTCTTTTTTTATTTTTGCACCGCAGTTCCCGATGATGAAAAAGAACGTCGTACTCTTTGTTTTATTCGTGTTGCCGATAGTGGCCTACCTGTTTTTCGCATCGGGAGTGAACAGCTTTGCGACGTTGCCGGTGGTGACGCCCGGCCTGCCCGAAATCAATGCGACAGGTACCGATGGCAAGCCCGTCAAGCTCGACGGAAAAATTACGGTACTTGGATTTGGCGGACACGAACTGCGCGCCAACCGGGGGAACATCTTTAACCTGAACATGAAGGTTTACCAACGGTATCATGAATTCAAGGACCTGCAATTCGTGATCTTGTGCCCCAAGGGGACCGAGCCCGACGCCGATTACATCCTCACCCAGCTCGGTGCGTTCACCAATACTTCACGCTGGAAATTTGCCTTCGCGGACGAGGCTGAGATATCGCGCTTTTATCGGAGCCTTGAGGTAAAGGAGCCTTTGAGCGCCACCTTGGGAACGCCAAACGTCTTTATTGTCGACAAAAGCCGGAACCTGCGGGGACGCAAGGGCGACGAAAAATTCGAGGCGGGCTACTCGACATTCCACCCATCGGAACTGAGCAATGAGATGCTCGATGATTTCAAGATCATCCTATACGAATACCGCGCCGCCCTCAAGAAAAACCGCAACGCTTCAAAAAGACTCGGAGAATGAAAAAGACTTACATCGGTATTGCCTTCATCGTCCTGATCTTTGGAATTTGGGCCGTTCCGCGCATCGTGGAGCGCATAAAGGGTTCCGATGTTGTGCGCGGCGAGCGCCTTGACCATGTCCGTGGCGGGGAGACCGGCGGCGAACTCGAGCGCATCGGCCCCGCGCCAAAATTCATTCTGACAGATCAAAATGGCAAATCATTTTCGTCCGAACAGTTGAAGGGAAAGGTCCATGTCCTCGAATTCTTTTTTTCTACCTGTCCCACCATCTGTCCCATCATGAACCGTAACATGCTGGCCATTGAGCAGAAGTTCTTCGGCAATCCCGGATTTGCCCTTGTTTCCATTACGATCAATCCGGAACAGGATACGCCCGGGGTGTTGAAGGCACATGCGGAGGCAATCGGCGTAAAATCATCACAGTGGCACTTCCTGACCGGCGAAAAGGACGAAATCTACAAGCTCGCCAACACCGGGTTCAATATTTATGCGGGCGAAAACAGCAAGGCCAACGGCGGATTCGAGCATTCGGGGCTTTTCGCCCTGATCGACCGCGACGGGAATATCCGTTGCCGAAGGGACGATTTCAATAACCCCATCCTGTATTACGACGGGACCGAAGCCGCCGGCGTCGAGGCCATCATGCAGGACATAAAGATTTTACTTGATGAACAGCGTTGAAAACGGTACCGAGAATCGGTACAACAAATGGATATGGGTCGTTTCAATCGCCATTCCGCTTGCTGTAGCGGCGTTGTTTGCGGTAAAGCTCAAGGACTTTGGCATCGAGGTGGAACCGCTGTCTTTCCTTCCGCCCATCTATGCCGGAATCAACGCACTGACGGCCGTCATCCTGGTCACGGCGGTCGTTGCCATCAAGAACGGCAGGCAAAAACTCCACGAAAGGCTGATGACCACGGCCATTGCACTTTCGGTCCTGTTCCTGGTCATGTATGTCGCCTACCACATGACCGCCGATTCGACGAAATTTGGTGGCGAGGGTGTGGTCAGGTACGTTTATCTGTTCATTTTGCTGACGCATATCCTGCTGTCGATCGCGATCATTCCCCTGGTGCTCGTGACCTATGTCCGGGCGCTTTCGGCAAGGTTTGACCGTCACAGGAAAATTGCGAGAATCACCTTTCCGCTTTGGCTGTATGTAGCCGTCACGGGCGTTATCGTTTACCTCATGATATCTCCCTACTATG
>SXQR01000052.1 GCA_005792865.1 Flavobacterium sp.
ACCGACGTCGTCATTCGACGTTCGACGTTCCACATTCGACATTTGACATGAAAATAATCGTTCCCATGGCCGGTCGCGGATCGCGCCTTCGCCCACACACATTGACTGTTCCAAAACCACTGATCCCGATTGCGGGCAAGCCCATCGTGCACCGGCTCGTTGAAGACATCGCGGGCGTGATCAACCAACCGGTTGAGGAAATAGCCTTCATCATCCATCCGGATTTTGGGCCGCAGGTAGAGAAAGACCTTCTCGCCATTGCCGAAAAACTCGGGTCCCGCGGCACGATTTACTATCAAACCGAACCCCTCGGCACCGCTCACGCGATCATGTGCGCCAGGGAATCCATGTCGGGGCCGCTTGTCGTGGCGTATGCCGACACGCTTTTCCGTGCCGATTTCACCCTCGATACCCAGGCCGACAGCGTGATCTGGGTCAAGCAGGTGGAGGATCCGTCGGCGTTTGGCGTTGTGCAGCTCGACGGCAACAACCGTATCGTGGATTTTGTCGAGAAACCGAAGGACTTCGTGTCGGACCTGGCCATCATCGGCATCTATTATTTCAAGAGTGGTGAGACATTGCGCGAAGAATTGCAATATCTCCTGGACAATAACATCGTCAAGGGCGGCGAGTACCAGCTCACCGACGCGCTCGAAAACATGAAGCAGAAAGGCATGCTTTTCGTGCCCGGCAAGGTGGACGAGTGGATGGATTGCGGCAATAAAAACGTGACCGTTGAAACAAATTCACGCATGTTGACGTTCTTACACCAGGACGGGCAGAATATGGTGGCCGATTCGGTGATCTCGGAGAACTCGACCATCATCAGGCCGTGTTACATAGGCGAGAATGTCGTCCTGCGTAACGCGACCGTGGGTCCTAACGTCTCACTGGGCGACAATTGCACGGTTGAGGATTCGGAAATCCGCAACAGCCTGGTCCAAAGGAATTCAAAAATTACCAACGCTCGGTTGGACAATGCGATGATTGGAAGCCACGCGGCCTTTAACGGAAAATTCACGAGCATCAGCATCGGGGATTATTCCACTTTAGAATAAGATGAACATCAATAAAACGATCGCTTTTTTGCTACTGGCCTGTGCAATGGCGCTTCCTGCCCGTGCACAGACGGAACCTGTTGCGACCGAGCCGGAGGACATTGCCGCCGTGACCGACGAGTTCCAGGACCATTTCTACGAATCGCTCAAGCAGAAGGGGATCGAGAATTATGACCGGGCGATATCGGAACTGGAGAAATGCCTCAAACTCCAGCCGAACAATGCCACGATCCATTTTGAACTCGGGAAGAATTACCTGTTCCAAAAAAATTACAAGCTCGCGTACGAAAATTTTGAGAAAGCGACCCAGATCGATCCTAAAAACCAGTGGGCGTGGGTGGGGCTTTATGATGTGAGCTATGAAACCGGCAATTTCAACCAGGCGATTGTCATCGTCCAGAAACTCATCGAATTCAAGAAGGAATATCGCGAAGAATTGGCCTCGCTGTACATGAACACGATGCAGTTTGACAAGGCGCTGGACCTGATCAACGAGTTGAACGAGACCGTGGGCAAATCGGAGATGCGGGAGAATTACAAGGCCCAGATTTTGCGCGATGCGAAATACCAGGGCCCCGAGAAGGCCAACCTGCTGGCACAGATTGCCAAGAATCCAAAGGAAGAATCCAATTATATTTCATTGATTTACCTCTATTCTGAAAGCAATCAGGAGGAGAAGGCGATGGAGATTGCACGGAAATTGGAAAAGGAAATCCCTGAATCGGAGTGGGCACAGGTGAGCCTGTTCAAGTTCAATCTGGCCAACAATGATGCAGACAAGGCAGTCAAATCCATGAATATCGTGCTGTCGTCCAAAAAGATCGATGCCAAGATCAAGCATCGCGTGCTCAATGAGTTCCTGATCTTCGCGAAGGACAAGCCGCAACACGACGCCGACCTGGAAAAAGCGATCGGGCTCATGTCTGGCGACCGCGAAGTGGCCGTGGCCAGGGAAATTGCCAAATTTTACCACGCCAAGAACAAGTGGGACCAAGCCGCGAAATACTATGAGATGCACCTGAAATCTTCGCCGGACGACGTGGAGACCATTTTGCTGTTTTTTGAAGTCCTGGGGCAAAAGGGTTCATACGAGCCCATGGCCAAACGCGCATCCGACCTGATTGACCTCTACCCACTCCAGCCGCAATTTTACTATTTTGCGGGATTGGCCCAAAACCAGCTCAAAAATCACAAGAAGGCGCAAGAACTGTTGGAGGCCGGGCTTGATTTTGTGGTCGACGACCCACAGGCGGAAGCAAAATTCCACATCCAGATAGGCGAGGCCTTCCACGCGCTGGGTGACGAGAAAAACAAGGAAACGCATTTTCGGAAAGCCGAATCGCTCCTCAAGAAATCCAAATAATGAATAAATTCCTCATATTTATATCGGCGGTACTGATCGTGTCGGGATGCAAGACTGCGCAGGCCGTCCGCGAATCACGTGCAACCGAGGCACTTCCCGCAAAGGAAATTGCGGCTCGGCATGTTGCCAACGCGAAAGATTACAAAACACTGTACATCAAGTCATCCGCACGGTTCCAGGACGACAAACAAACCCAGAACGTCACGGCCGAAATCCGGATACTAAAGGATGAAAAAATCCTGGTGAGCGTTCGCTTTTTGGGAATTACGATGGCCAAAGCGCTCATTACGCCTGACAAGGTCCGGTATTATGAAAAGATCAATTCGGAGTATTTTGAGGGCGATTACACGACGCTCAGCCGTTGGCTCGGTACCGACCTGGATTTTACCAGGGTCCAGAACATGCTCACCGGGCTTGCCATGGACGACCTTTCCCGTGGCGGCTTTGAATCGACGATTGAAGACAAACTGTATAAATTGACACAAACCCAGAACGGCACCACGAAGGCATTTTTCTTTGAGGCCGGCCGCTTCCTCATCAAGCGTCAGCAAATCGACCAACCCGCGCAGGACCGTTCGTTATTGGTGACCTATCCCGCGCACACCCCGCATCAAAAAGCGGTGCTTCCGGCTTCGATCCAAATTGAGGCAAATCAAAAAAAGGGGAAAACCACGATCGGCATCGCGTATGATTCGGTAACCTTTGACGAGGATCTTACCTTTCCATACAGCGTCCCGGAAGGCTACGAAAGAATTTTTATTGATTAGATTTGCACAAACCTTTTCATATGCCCAAGTTTCTTCTCTGCCTCATCATGTTTTGCGCGGCCACCTCGTGGGGCCAGCCATCGCAACAGCAGAAACTCGAGGAACGCAAGGCGCAGATCCAACGCGAGATCCTGGAAAACCAGAAACTCCTGCAATCGGTAAAATCAAAGGAGAAATCGGTTACCACCGAACTGATCCTTCAGCAAAAGAAAATCAAGCT
>SXQR01000053.1 GCA_005792865.1 Flavobacterium sp.
GAGTCTTCCACGCAAGGCGCCTCGGCATCGAGCATGTAGGTGAAGGTCGAAGTGGTCGCGCCCATGGCCGGCAGGAAGGTTCCCGCCGCGGCATCGAATGATCCGCCGGTTCCCGAAGTCCGGGTCCAGACCCCGCCCATGTCCTCGCCGCCAATCAGGTCGTAAAGATCGATCAGGTCGGTCGAAGAGTCGCAGATGGTCACATCGCCGTCGTCACCCGCGTTGGGTTGGTCACCAAAGGTCACGGTAACCGTATCCTCGGCCACGCATCCGGTGATATTGCCAAAGACCAGCGTCGCCTCAACGGCGTAAGTTCCCGATTCGGTAACTGACAGCGTGGAATCGGTCTGTCCAATCAACTCGGCGCCATTGCGGAACCATCGGTATGTAAATGAATTTGGCGCAGGTCCCGCCACCGCCGTAAGCGTCACGGAATCGCCTCCCTCGCAAATCGCGATATCATCACCGAGTTCCACCGTAACTTCGGGTGTCGCGCCAAGGTCGAATGGCCCTGCTAAATCCTTGAGTTCGGCAGTGATTTCGGCGGAGGAGCGTGTCTTGACCAGCACGCTGCCGAAAGCATTGTTGCAATCCAGCCCCGCAATCGAGGAATCAAAGCCAAGCGCGCTCAGGTTAAGCCCGAACTCGGCAAAACGGAGCTCATCATAAACGTTTGTACTGCCGCCGCCGCCCGAAACCGTTCCCCATGGCGGGGCGGTGATAGAATCGGGATCGTTGACCACGGCAAAAGCGACACCGTTGCCCGGATCGATGGGCTCGCGGGTCTCGATCTGCGCATAGCCATAAACGCCCGCACCGTCGCCGCCGCCAAAAATCTGGTAGGCGTTGTTGACCTTTACAAAACGGAACGGCCTGTTGGGCAATGTGTTGAATGTGTCAAAGAAGCTGGTGGGCTGGCTCACGTCGATCCAGATATAGGCCTTGGCCACGATGTCATCGCCGCCCGAACCGTAATCAAGTGAGATGATGACGTCGCCCAGTTGCGTGGGCGCTCCGGTTGCGGGATTGAACTCCCACGAAGTCCTTCCACCCTGCAATCCCGGAGAGACGAGGGAGCCCTCGGCATCTGTTTCTGAAGGTGTATAGGTGAGCTTTTTCCGGAAGTATTCAAAATCGGCGTACTTGGTCCCCGAATCTTCGCGGATGGAAATGCCGATAAAAGCCCAAAGCGGGTTGGCCACCGTTGGCCCTTCGCGGCGAAGATGACCAAATACGTCGATGATGTCATTTTTTTGCGGGATCGATCCGATCTTGACCGTCCAGGAGTTGGGGTTGTCCACATTCTTGTCGGCACCGGATCCAAAAACATTTGAATCCAGCAACGAGCCGGACGACTGCTTGTCACGCAGGTACACCGCATCTACCCATAGCCGGTTGTCCACCTGGGTAAAGAAAGGGACGCTCATCCTGAGCTCGGCAGACGGATTTGTGTTGGCCGGTGCGTTGAGCAACGCAATCTGGGCCAGTGCGGCGGGAGAAGTTACATCGATGATGCCACGGCCCGTGCCGCCCATGGTCTTGATCCAGTCATCTGTCCCAGCGGGAACGGCCCACGCGGGCGTCGTGTAGGTGGTGAGGTCTGAATAGACGTCGGCGTCAATTCCGACGTTGGCTTTCACGGTACCGGATTGTACGATGATTTGACCGTGCACCGATGCCATGAACAGCAGGGTCGCAACGGTGAAAAACATCTGCAAACGGAAGGACCGCAATAGGGAAAGGATGTGGCAACAGCCATCGATTCCTTCCCGCGCAGATTGCGCAGTAGTGTTTTTCATAATGAACGGGTTTAAGTGTTTAACAGTTAAAACCCATGCATGGGCAGGAAGTAAAAGTGGGGCCTGAACCGAAGCGGCTAAAACAACATTGGCGACGAAGGGGTGTCGGTGCCATTAAAATCGCGATTTGCCTGAGCAAACGAACCGTCGTGGGGCTTGTTGTTGAGGGAGATCAAAGTTATAGCAACGTTAAAGCGAGGTGGAGGATTTATCGTTGAAATGGCAAAAATAATCGTTTAAATACACATCACTAACAATTCATTGGCAATTTTGGGCGTTGCCGCGCCGGAAATATTACTGTTTCCGGTTGTTGGCAAAGGCTCGGCCGGGCTGTCCGCTTCAACGTTGTTTTCGCTGCCATCCCTAACGCGTCTCTGTTCTCACGGGCAAATATTGTCAAATATTGTCTTGAGGGCGCTATGGTAAACCTAAAAGTTTATATTTGAACCAAATCCCTACAACCGATGAAGAAATACCTGATCGCAGGATTATTGTGCGCGGGCCTGTCCTGCTTTTCGCAAAAAGATTATACACGCGTTTACGACAGCGATTCCATTATCAAGACGGGTGTCCGGCTACACGATCTTGGGAAATACGATGAAGCCATCAAGGAATATGGACAAATAGAGTACGCCGACCCGGATTACCACCGCGCCCAGTTTGAAATGGCGCTGGCATTATCGCAGGCCGGCAAGGAGACCGAACTCCGCAGCCACTTTGAAAAGCTTGAAAATGCCGGGGAAATGGACGTGTATCCCGCCCTGTATGCGCAATATGGCGTCTTTCTCAGTGACAAGAAGGAATACGCCCGCGCAGAGACAACCTTGAAAAAGGCGCTGGACCGGTTCCCGAATTACAGTACGGTCACCTATAACCTGGGCATCCTTTATCTGCGCATGGAACGGCAGCAGGAAGCGCTGGACTTTCTTAAAAAGACCGTCATGATCAACCCGAACCATGGTTCGGCGCATTACTTCCTGGGGCTTTTGGCTTTGGAGGATGGCAGGATCGTAGAGGGTACCCTAGCACTCACCTCCTATCTCGCACTCAATCCCAACGGAAGGTTCGCCAGAGACGCCGTCCAGAAACTCAATATGAAGCACGCCCAGAATTTTCTGGGTCCTTCAAAGTTAAAATGGTCCGCGAGCGGCGACAATTTTGCCGAACTGGAGACCATCCTGCGCAATGGGCTGCCCCTCAACCGACAGTACAAGCTAAAATCCAAAATCGACGATGTACTGACGCGCCAGGTCCAGGCAGTGGTGGAGTATGCCGCCGAGCATAAGATTGAAGACGGTTTCTTTGAGAACCTTTACCTGCCGTGGCTAAAGGACCTTGCCGCACGAGATCAGTTCGCGGGCCTTTCCTATTATATGCTGGTAAGCTATGAAAAGGACCTTGGCAAAGATCTGACCTCCCGGAAATCGGAGATCAAGGCGTTTGACGAGCAGTACATCAACCAATATTTCTGGGACCAGTTTGCCAAGCGGAAAGTGGACCATTTTGGAAAGACCGAGGAAATCGTCATCAAGCTTAATAACAACCAGCCCTACACGGCAGGTGCGATCAGTAATGGCAAGGCAAACGGACGGTACAAGATTTTCAATGAACACGGTATCGTAACTGGAGAAATGACACTGAAGGACGGGCAACTTCACGGGAACCAAAAGTATTACAGCAGTGACAGGGTCCTTATAAAGGACATCGATTACAACCTGGACAAGATGGAAGGCGCCAGTAAAGATTATTACCTGAATGGCAACCTCCAGAAAGAGCAGACATTTAAAAACGATCTTGCCGAAGGTCCTTCAACCACTTACCATGAAAACGGCGGAAAGGCTTGCGAAGCCTTCAACAAGGCAGGCAAATACCACGGCAAGGTAATCTGCTATTATCCTTCAGGGACCAAGAGGAGTGAAATTGAGTACCTGGCGGGTGTGGCCAATGGCACTTATACCGAATACAACCAATCAGGAGACCTGATAGAAAAATACACCTATACCGATGGCAAGCTCAACGGCGATTACAACATCTATTACGACGGAAAAGTTGTCAAGACCTCTGCCAAATACATCAATGGTAGCCCTGAGGGACTTGTCAAGACGTTTTATCCAAACCAGGTCCGGAAATCCGAGTCGGAGTATGCGGCGGGGAAGATCAGGAAACACACCAATTTCCATGAAAACGGAAAGATTTCTGACCTCCTGGTCTACAACGACAAAGAGCAGTTGGAGACTTATACCTACTACGATTGGTCCGGAAATATCTACATGGAAGAAAAATACCGAAACGGCGAATTGAAATCGGCGGTCCAATACAGCAAGTCGAAACCCCAGGGGCAAAACATGGATTACGGCTCAACGACCTCGTTCTTTGACTACAACAGTAACAAACTGGCCAGCGGTCGCTTTGAAAAAGGTATGAAGACCGGGAAATGGGAGTACTTCTATGAGCCGGGCGTCAAAAAATCCGAAGAAAGTTACATAAAGGGCAATGAACAGGGCATCCGCCGGGAGTTTTCAAACAACGGGGAACTGCAGGCCGTTTATAACTATGCCGACGGCAAGATCAGCGGATTGTATGAAGGATATTCGAGCGGTGTGCTCAAGCGGACTTTCCGTTATATGGACGGGAGCCAATATGGGCCATACACCGTGTATCGCGCTGATGGCAAGACCGTCGCAACGCATGCCTATCTGGAAGACGGCTTTCTTAAATTCAAGCAACTCCAATACTGGCAGTCGGGAAAGCCAATGAGTATCTATCATTTCATCAATAGGGAAGTTTCCAAGGTAGAGCGTTTCAATAACGACGGAGTCCGGGAATCCGAATTTGACTACAAGAACAAGACCGGGCCATTCTCCATTGACTGTTACAACAACAACAATGTCATCAACATGACCCTGGTAAACGGCGAGGATCACGGGCCGTACACCTACAAGGAAAAAAATGGCGCGACCATGATTTCTTCACAGTACGTGAACGGGAAACTGACGGGCGTCAGGAAGACTTACAGTCCTTCGGAAAAACTTCAGCGCGAGACTTCCTACTACAACGGTGATCGCCATGGCGTCGAGAAAAGTTACGATCTGGCGGGCAATCTGCGACTGGTTGAAAATTATCTTTTTGGCGACGAATATGGCACCGTGACGCGCTTTTATCACAATGGCGGCAAAATTTACGAGTACGGAAGCCTTGACGGCAAGACCGAGGGCGAGCAGAAATACTTTAGCAGCACGGGCGAACATTTGATCTCGCTCATCTTTGAAAGGGACAATTTGATCGCTTTTGTCCGCAAGGACGCAAAAGGCGCAGTGAACGAGCGGGTCGAGGTCAAGGACCAGACCGCCGTAATGGAATCCTTTTACCCCAACGGAAAAAAGGCGGCAACCATCACGTTCCACAAAGGCGTTTACAAGGACCAGCTTGCCTTGTACGGAAGCACCGGGAATCCCGACTTTACCGCCGATTACGGCAAAGGGCTGTTCAACGGCCTTCGTGTGGAATATTATCCAAACGGCCAGGTTTACAAAAAGGAACGGATGAAAGACGGCGATTATGACGGCTTACAGGAATATTTTGGCCCGGATGGCA
>SXQR01000054.1 GCA_005792865.1 Flavobacterium sp.
TCACGCAATCGCAAATGATAAATCCCTCGTCAGTTCTTGTGGATGACGATTTTTGCGCGCGAGCCCGTATTGAGGTTCCAGCGGTGCGATGCGAGCAATGTGCCATCCTGGTCCACGATTTCGAACTCGGCGGTATTGGGCCCCGAAAGCCCCTGGTTGAGCGCCTCGAATTCAAGTTCGTTGCCACCGCGGACCAGCGTAAGCTCAATGGATTGAAAATCACTCTCGAGTTGCGCGGTAAACTTTTGGACGACACCGTTGCAATAGATGCGGATCAGGTCACCGTCGGGGAATTCGTGGTCGCGATAGCGAATTCGGGCAACGGCGGTGTTGGTCCTCACTTCGCGGAAAACCATATCCTGTCCCGATGCCACCTGAAGGTCGCCGATCGCCTTTTTGTTGAGTTCGTCGCGGAGCCGGTCATTGGGGTTGACAAAGGTCTCGGGCTTGTCAAAGATGCTCCTGGGCAGCTCCTCCCCGATCCTGAAAGTCGATTTTACCGGTTCATCCTTAATGCCCGTATTTCCAAATATTTTCGGAGGCGCAGGAACCGCAGCGCCTGTCATGATCCCGCTTCCGGACGGCATCCTGACCCCGCCACCGCTGCCAAAATCACCCTGTGCGAAAGCGGACATGGCAAGAAAGCAGGATAAAAGGCAGGATAAAATCTTCATTGTAAATCAATTCGGCGTAAAATTATTTAAAAGGTTGTGAACAAAAACATAAACTTGCACCGACAAAATTTATTGCAATGGAACCATCACTGGCAAAAGCAGCAGTACTGGTGGCAGCCGGCGGCGCTGTGGGAAGTGTCCTGAGATTCCTCGTCTCGGTTTGGATGAAGCCTGCGGCAGGATTTCCCTGGCCGACCCTCGCCGTGAACTTAATGGGTTGCCTGCTCATCGGCTTCCTGTACGGCGTTACTTCCCGTCACGCATCGGAACAGATGAAACTGCTGCTGGCGACGGGGTTTTGTGGGGGATTCACGACTTTCTCGGCATTCGGGGCAGAAAACCTCCAGCTGCTGCAACAAAACCAATACCTGCTCGCATCGGCGTACACCGCCTCAAGCATTACGGGCGGAATCGCCGCCGCGTGGCTTGGAAATGCCGTTTCGGCCAAATGGTAACCCTATGTTAAATTGGGGCGCATCTGCCAAAAAAACGTATTTTCGCAACCTATGAATGAACAAGAAACGAGGCTTGCGAAGGAACTGCTGTCCACGCCCAAAATGGTGGCCATCATCCCGCACAAAAGCCCCGATGGCGATGCAATGGGTTCGACCCTTGCGCTTTACCACATGCTCAAAAAGAAGGGTCACGAGCCACTCGTGATCGCCCCCAACGATTTTCCGCCTTCGCTGGCCTGGCTTCCGGGTTCCGAAGCGGTAATGATTTTTGAAAGGGAACGTGATGCGGCGCTTGATTTCATTGCATCGGCTCAACTGATCTTCGCGCTGGACTTCAACGCCCTGCACCGCACCGGCGATATGGAGCAGCCGCTCGCCCATTCCGGCGCCCCGTTCATCATGATCGACCATCACCAGGAACCGGCCGATTTTGCCAAGGTTACCTTCTCCGACACATCGATCGGGTCCACCTGTGAAATGCTCTACTATTTTTTTGAAAAGACCGGCCTGGCGGGGCAAATCGACAAAACCATCGCGACCTGTCTCTACACGGGCATCGTGACCGATACGGGCTCATTCAGGTTTGCATCGACCACTGCTGCAACGCATAGAGTCGCCGCCGAACTGATCACCCTGGGTGCCGACAACGCCTCGGTCCATCCCGCTTTATTCGACAATAATTCGTATGAAAGCCTTCAGCTCTTGGGCTGTGCACTTAAGAACCTTGTCGTGATGCCCGAATATTCAACTTCCTTTATCACATTGAGCCAGCAGGAACTCGATGAGCATCATTATGTTAAAGGCGATACAGAGGGCATCGTAAATTATGGTTTGAGCATAAAAGGCATTAATTTTACCGCAATATTCATTGAGCATACCGACGAAAACATCGTGAAGATTTCCTTCCGGTCAAAGGGCGATGTCGATGTCAACAAATTTGCGAGGCGACATTTCAATGGCGGCGGCCACATTAACGCGGCTGGCGGAAAATCGCAGCTCACGCTGACAGAAACGGTCGAAAAATTCGTTTCGATAGTAAAAGGACAAAAATGAAAAAGTATCTCATCATATTGGCGGCCATCGCCCTGGTTTCCTGTTCCCGGCAACAGCAGGCAAGGCGGCCTGTGTCCCATTCAGAGGGATCGTTCATGCGCGAATCGGTGGAACGCAACAAGAAGCTCATTGCGGGCGAGGAAGGCAAGATCGATTCCATCATCCGAAGCAATCCCGGACGCAAGTATTTCGCCTCGAAAAAAGGTTATTGGTATTATTATGAAGTCCGTAATTCAAAGGACACCCTCACGCCCAAACGAGGCGATGTGGCGTATTTTGACTACGAGGTGCAGGACCTGGATGGAAACGTCATTTATTCGGAGGTGCAGCTAAGGCCGCAGGTTTACCATGTTGACAAGCAGAATATCATGATGGGGCTTCGCGACGGGATCAAACTCATGCGAAAGAACGAACGCGTGGTCTTCCTGTTCCCTTCACACATGGGCTACGGATACCACGGCGACAACAAGCGCATCGGGACCAACGAGCCCCTTATGTGCACCGTGACGTTGAACGATATCAGGCCGGAACCGGCCACGACCAATGAGTAGATTCTTCCTGATTTTAATATTCGCCGTAATGGCAATGGGCTGCAAGGACCCGCACGGCTCGCTTCCCGACGGACTTTACGCCATCATCGAGACCAGGAAAGGCTCCATAACGGCAATCCTTGACTACCGCAAGGCACCGGTGACCGTCGCGAATTTCATCACTTTGGCCGAAGGCAAGAACAAATTTGTCTCGCCTGAATTCGAGGGCAAACTCTTTTACGAAGGGCTCACTTTCCACCGCGTCATCCCCGAATTCATGATCCAGGGCGGCGATCCGGCAGGAGACGGATCGGGCGGACCTGGTTACCAATTTACCGATGAAATCTCATCCCTGGTGCACGACCGGCCGGGCACGCTCTCCATGGCAAACGCAGGCCCCGGGACCAACGGCAGCCAGTTCTTCATTACTCACAAGGAAACGCCATGGCTTGACGGAAAGCACACGGTATTTGGGTATGTCGAAAGCGGAATGGACGTTGTAAACTCAATTGTCCAGGGCGATGAGATCCTTTCGGTAGAAATCGTGCGCAAAGGCGAAGCCGCGAAGAAATTCGATGCGCCGAAGGTTTTTGCCGACTACGTTTCCACCGATGAGGCCAACCGCAGGAAACAGGCGGAGACTGATGCCCGCCAGCGTGCGATCTACAATGAAAAGTTCCGGCAGATAAAGGATGCGAAGGCCTCCGAATTGACAGCCCTCAAGGAAAAATCAAAGAAAACATCCACCGGGCTTCGCTACATCATAACCAACAAGGGCGAAGGCAAAAAACCTGAGGACGGCCAGATTATTTATGTGCATTACGCCGGTTATCTCGAAGATGGCGAGATGTTTGACACAAGCATCGAAGCAGTCGCCCAAAAATTTGGCAAATTTGACCAACGCAGGGCCGATGCCAAAATGTATGCGCCGATTCCGTTTGAGACGGGGCGGCGTGAAGGCATGATCCCAGGATTCCTGGAAGGGATTTCAAAATTGATACCGGGAGACAAAGCCGTGATATTCATACCGGCGCATCTGGGTTACGGGCCACAGGGCGCTGGAAACGTGATACCGCCCGATGCAAACTTAATTTTTGAAGTAGAAATATCAGACACCCAAAAGCAACATTGATGAAAATGAGAATTAAAATGATCGCGCTGGTCCTGGCTACATTTACGGTGGGCTTTGCGCAAAATTCGAAAAATGTGTCCAAGGGGGCACAGGATGGCATTTTTGCCGAAATGGAAACCTCAAAGGGCAAGATCGTTCTGCAGTTAGAGTACAAAAAGACGCCCGTCACGGTGGCAAACTTTGTTTCGCTGGCCGA
>SXQR01000055.1 GCA_005792865.1 Flavobacterium sp.
ACCCTACCGCGAGCGCAAGTCCATTTCCACCGAGCGTACCTTCAACGACGATTCCATTGACATTGCCATGATGAAATCGATGCTCATCGGGATGATCGAACGGCTTTCCTTCCAGCTCCGCGCCGAACAGTGGCTTGCCTCCACGCTCGTGCTCAAGATCCGCTATGCCAATTTTGATACCGAGACCCGGCAGGCACAGGTTTCCTATACCTCCGCCGACCACATCCTGATCAAAAAGGGGCTGGAACTTTTTGACAAACATTACCAACGCAGGATGCGCGTGCGAATGATCGGGGTGAGTTTCAAGGGGCTGGTGCGCGGGACCTACCAGATCAACATCTTTGAGGATACGCTCGAAATGCTCTCACTTTACCAGGCCATGGACCGTATCCGCAACCGATTTGGCGCCGCCGCGGTAGGGCGTTGTGCCGGTGCCGATCTCAATACCGACCGCGATGTTGCTTAACTGCCATTCCTACCACAGCCTCCGCTACGGCACGATCCCCGTCGATGTCCTGGTCCAACAGGCCGTGGAGAAAGGCGTGGGCGCGATGGCCCTGACCGATATCAACACCGTGACGGGCATCTATGAATTCTCCAGATTGTGCCGGGCCGCCGGAATCAAGCCGCTCGTGGGGATGGATTTCCGGGATGGGGACAGATGGCGTTATATCGCCATCGCGAAAAATACCCGTGGAATCGCGCAGATGAACCGCCTGCGCACGCACCACAATTTTGAGAATACGCCATTGCCCGATGCGCCCGGGCTCAAGGATGCGTTTGTGATCTATCCGCTGGAGCATTTCCCCGAAAAGCTCTCAGACTCCGAATACATCGGTGTAAAGCGCGAACAATTGCCGCTTTTGCTGGGCCGCCGCCTTATGGAACTTGCTCCCAAAATGGTGATGCTCCATCCGGTGACCATTTGCAATGACGATGAATTCCGGCTTCACAAGATCCTTCGGGCCGTTGACCACAACATCCTGTTGTCAAAACTTGAAGCGGATAATCATTGCGCCCCATCCGAAGCCATGATGTCCGAATCCGACCTCGAACAGGCATTTTCCCGTTATCCGGAAATCATCGCCAACACCCGCCACATCGTGGAAAATTGCGATTTTGACTTTGATTTTGGCATTCCCAAGAACAAGAAACATTATACCGGTTCGGCACAGAGCGACATCGAACTCCTGACCTCGCTGGCCCGGCAGGGGATGGCCTGGCGGTATGGGACTAAACACAAAGCCGCTGCCACAAGGGTGGAGAAGGAGCTCAAGGTCATCCACGACCTGGGTTTCAGCGGGTATTTCCTGATCACCTGGGATATCATCCGCTACAGCAACAGTCGTGGTTTCATGCATATCGGACGGGGTAGCGGCGCCAACAGCATCATTGCTTATTGTCTGGGGATCACCGATATATGCCCGCTTGAACTCGATCTTTATTTCGAGCGTTTCCTCAACCTGAACCGTAAGACGCCTCCCGATTTCGACATCGACTGGTCCTGGAAGGAACGCGATGATATATTGGACTACATTTTCCATCGGTATGGGCGTGACCACGTGGCTTTTTGCGGCACCAACGTCGAGTTCAAGTACCGGTCGATCTTTCGCGAGGTGGGCAAAGTCTTCGGGCTTCCGAAGGAGGAACTCGACGCGCTGGCCACGCGGCCGATGTCCACGCATGATGACAATTCGGTGGTGCGTGAGGTGCAACGGTACGGCAAGATGCTCGAGCGGTTCCCGAACCAGCGCAGCATGCATTCGTGCGGGATATTGATTTCGGAAGAACCCATCACCCATTATTCTGCGCTCGAGATGCCGCCTAAGGGCTTTCCCATCGTACAGTTCGACATGCATGTGGCCGAGGAGATCGGGTTCGACAAATTTGACATATTGAGCCAGCGCGGTATCGGACATATCGACGACACCGTAAAACTCATCGAAAAGAACCGCGGCATCCAGGTGGATATCCGCAACACGTCACTTTCAAAAAACGAGGCGCGTTGCAACGAATTTTTGGGGCGCGGAAAGACAATTGGCTGTTTTTACATCGAGAGCCCGGCCATGCGGGGGCTTTTGCGAAGGCTCAAATGCGACAATTACCGCACCCTGGTTGCGGCTTCCTCCATCATCCGCCCCGGTGTGGCGCAATCGGGCATGATGAAGGAATACATTTACCGCCACAACCATCCGGACAAATTTGAATATTTCCACGAAGTTTTCAGGGAACAATTGGGAGAGACTTACGGCATCATGGTCTATCAGGAAGATGTGATCAAGATCGCCTTGCATTATGGGGGGCTGCCCGCGGCCGACGGTGATATTCTGCGTCGTGCCATGAGCGGCAAGGGCCGGTCCAAATCGGCGTTGCAGAAAGTGCGTGACAACTTTTTTGAATGTTGCGAAAAACAGGGACATCCGCGCGCGCTCAGTGAGGAAATTTACAGGCAGATAGAATCCTTTGCGGGATATTCATTCTGCAAGGCGCACTCGGCCTCGTACGCGGTGGAGAGTTACCAGAGCCTTTACCTCAAGGTGTATTTCCCCATTGAGTTCATGGCGGCCGTGATCAACAACCAGGGCGGGTTTTACCGTACCGAAGTTTATGTGCACGAGGCGCGGATGTCCGGGGCCGGGATCCACAACCCGTGCATCAATAAAAGCGAGGTGGGGACAACGGTTTACGGTGATGACATCTACCTGGGATTCATGCACCTTGAAGGCCTTGAAGGCAAACTTGTCAACCTGATACCGCGTGAAAGGGAGACAAACGGGCCGTTTGCCTCATTGGAGGATTTCATCAGGCGTGTGCCGATTGGGGTGGAAGCGATGCAGATCCTGATTTTCATAGGCGCATTCCGCTTTACGGGGAAATCCAAGAGTGAATTGCTGGTCACGGCCCGGTTGTTATTGGTCAATTTCAAGCCTGAATCGCGCGGGCCGGCACTGTTGGAGGAGCCGCCCAGGGAATTCCGCTTGCCCATACTTGAACGTTCGGTCTTTGAGGATGCCTTTGATGAGATTGAACTGTTGGGATTTCCCATATCCTGTTCACCGTTTGATTTGTTGCAGACCCGGTACCGAGGTGACGTCATGGCGCGTGAACTGAACCTGCACCATAAAAAAACCGTGCGGATGCTGGCCTACCTGATATCAAAAAAGCAGGTCCCCACCAAGTTGGGCGATATGTACTTCGGGACGTGGATCGATGCCGAAGGCGAATTTTTTGACACCGCACACTTCCCGGACAGCCTGCGCAAATACGATTTTGCCGGCGGGGGATGTTACCTGTTATTGGGTCAGGTGGAGGTGGACTATCATTTCCCGACCATTACGATCGTCAAGATGGCCAAGATGCCATTTATCCCCGATCCGCGGTATGAGAACGCAAAAGACTGGCAGTTCCGGGCACACCAGAACATCCGGGAAGACATCAGCATGACGCAACGGGATCCCTATCCGCAGGCACATGAGATCAACTTGCCGCGGTACAAAATGGAGATGGGAAGGCAGGCTTACTAATAAGGAACGTATTCGGTGATCTCGAGGCCGTAACCAATCATCCCGACGCGCTTGCCGTGTTCGCTGCTATTGGAAATCAGCCGGATCTTTGAAATATCGATATCATGAAGGATCTGCGCGCCGATGCCAAAGTCCTTGATGTCCATCTTGACCTGCGGGGCCTTGAAGACGCCTTTGGCCTGGAGGCCCTTGAGTTCCGTAATGCGGCCCAAAAGATCGTTGGGATGGATTTCCTGATTGATAAAAAGTACGGCGCCCCGGCCTTCGCGCTCGATGAGGCGGAACATATCGTCAAGTTTTTTATCGGCATCGTTGGTCAAGGTGCCCAGGATGTCATTATTGACCGAAGTGGAATTGATTCTCGTCAACACCGGATCGCCGATGTTCCACGTCCCGCGGGTAAGCGCAATGTGGACCTGTTTGTTGGTCGTCTGCTGATAGGCCCGCATCCTGTATGTGCCAAATCGCGTCTCGATGTCAAAATCCTCCTTTTTGACAATCAACGAATCGTGTTGCATGCGGTAGGCCACGAGCGCCTCGATCGAGACCAGTTTCAGGTTGAATTTTTTCGCGACCTCAAAAAGTTGGGGCAGGCGTGCCATTGAACCATCCTCGTTCATGATCTCCACGATGACCCCGGCGGGCCTGAATCCGGCCAGACGCGCAAAATCAATGGCAGCCTCGGTGTGACCGGTACGCCTCAAAACACCGCCCTGCTTGGCAATCGGTGGAAAGATATGCCCCGGGCGCGCCAGATCGTGCGGCTTGGTGTCGGAATTTGCGAGGGCTTTGATCGTTTTTGCCCTGTCAGAGGCTGAGATACCGGTGGTGACACCGTCACCGCGCAGATCCACCGATACGGTAAACGCGGTTTCCATCGGATCGGTATTGTTGTTGACCATGACCTGCAGCCCAAGTTCCTTGCAGCGATTCTCGGTCAGGGGGGCACAAATCAGCCCACGGCCGTGCATGGCCATGAAATTGATCATTTCAGGCGTCACCTTTTCGGCAGCGGCCAGAAAGTCACCTTCGTTTTCACGATCCTCATCGTCAACCACAATGATTACCTTTCCCTGGCGAATGTCCTCGATTGCTTCTTCTATCGTGTTGAGCGTCATGTTTTCGGCCATCATATGTTGCTTTTGCGCAGCGCCATCTTAAGCGCACGCCTGTTGGTGAAATATTGGACAATGAACAGGGGCATTCCCGTCAGCATGGCGAGCCATCTGGGCCAACCAATTCGGTTACCCGTAAGCCTGGAAATCCTTTTGAGGCGTTGCAGCGATTTGAGCAGGCTGAAGTAAAAACCCACCAGCACGATGAAAGCGGGTATCACCACCCAGATGAGCCTGGAGTTGTTCTGCAGCACCAGTACCAGTACGACGGCGAGGAAGAACAGGATAAGCGTCAGGTTGCTGTCCATGCGGTAACTTTCCAAAGATTCGCGCAACAATTCATGCTCGCGATTGAAAAGTTTGCCCTGCCTGACCAAATCTTCCTGCGTGATGCCGCGCTCCTCGAGCACCTTGAGCACCTGGATCCTTTTGACTTCGGGCAGGCTTTGCTTCGCGGCATTGTAAACCATTTCGATCAGGATATCGGTCTCGAGGCCCTGTAGGACGAGATAATCCTCATCCGAACTGATCCGCGCCACATTAAGGTTGACGATCCGGTCCTGATCGGCGGTAGCGTCCTCGGTCTTGCTCTTCCCGAACATCTTGCGAAGCGGGACCGTCAGCCAATCAAAATCAAAAGTCACCTGCTTGTCGTTGGTCGCGCGGTAGGTCAGCATGACGGCAAAAGGCGTCAGGACGATTGACGACATCCAGGTGCCCAGGAAAGGAGAGATCCCGTTCTCCTGTGCGACTTTCTTGCCGAAGGTATTGATGAAGTGGAAAACAATGAAGACCAGTACCGCGAAAACGATGGGAAGCCCCAGTCCGCCCTTGCGGATGATCGCCCCAAGGGGAGCGCCGATGAAAAACATCAGGAAACAGGCGTATGCGATAACAAATTTATCATGAAGTGCGATCCAGTGATTATTGATGTTCTTGATCTTGCTCTCCAGGTCAAATCGCGAACCGTCGATCGTAAAATTGGTGTTCATGACATTGCCCCGCGCAACCTTGAGGATTTCTGCGCGTTCGGTGGGCGCGTACAACGCCAGCAGGTCTTTCGGGACCGCCGCATTTTCCTTTTTCGCCAACCCGCGTCCTGCGGCGATGATGCCGGTGCGCTGGTAAATGTTGTCGGTAAAGGAAATCACCTCGCGTTCATAATTTCGATCGAGCGAATCGAGCGTATAGGTGAGCTCGCCGACGTTGAGCATTGTGTTGGTGTTGGTGATCTGCTCCTCATCGAGGTTGGTCTTGTTGAGCATCGAAAGATCGATATTGATCACATATTGCCTGAACGAACTCTTCGCGAAGGGCATTTTCTTGCGCTCCTCATGCTTTTTTGGGACGATGTCCTCATAATAATAGCCGTCTCGCAGAATGAGTTTCAGGATGTTGGAATCCTCGTTGCTGACCAGTTCGCCCGAGCGCGCCTTGATCACGGTATTGTTGCTTGCCAGGTCACGGCTGGATTTTTTGTGGATGGTAACGCCCGAGAGAAGGTTTCCGTTCTCGCCCGATTTCTTGTCGACCTTGATATTGTACGTTCCGATATCGCTGAACTGTCCCTCAGCGATAGCCATGGCGGGCTTGACCTGCGCGATGTTCCGCCTGAAATTGATGAACTTGTACTCGGCGTACGGGATGACATTGTTGGCAAAGGAAAACGAGGCGATCGCCAGCAGGAGAATGAATACCGACAGTCCGCGCATCGCCCTTTGCAGGGAAATTCCCGCCGACTTCATGGCCGCGAATTCATAGTTTTCGGCAAACGACCCAAAGGTCATGATGGATGCCAAAACGATGGAAAGCGGGAGCACGAGAGGAACGATGCTCGGCATCTTGAAAAGCAGGAATTTAAAGATCAGGACCAGGTCAAGGTCTTTCCCGGCAAGTTCGCCGATAAAAAGCCACACGGTCTGGAGGATGAAGATCAAAAAGAGGATGACAAATACGGTCGAGAACGTAATGATGAAACTCTTAAGGATGTATTTGTCGAGTATTTTCACAAATTAATCCAATTTGTTGACGTAGTAATTCGGGTATTTGCTCTCGGCAAAAGTAAACTGATTCTTGGACAGCGGCTGGTTGGTTTTAAAAGAATTAACAGTGAGCGTGGTCTTGGTGCCATTGCGTCCCATTTCGATCAGGTTATAAATGTGCTTGGTCTGGACATCGATCCCCAAGAGGATTTCCTTTCTCTGGTCTTTCGACGAAATCGGGATGAGTTTGATGTACTGGATCTTCCGGCCCTTGACATTTTGCAAAATGTCCCATGAATACTTGTATCCCGAGTTGAAAAAGGTCAGCATTCGGGAAGGCGTGATCGCGTTCTCGTCCTTCTCGTCATATTTGGAGATCGTGATTTCCTCGTCCTCAGGGCTGATGGTGTAAGTCTTTTTCCCGTCAAACATCTTGGTCACGCCCATGAAATTCAGGTAATACATATTGCCCTTTAGCACGACGTTGCCTTTGCTTTCCTGATTGATGTTCTCCCGGGCATTGGACAGTGCGTATTTGAATTCGATGGTGATGTTTTCATATGACCGGACCTTGGCGGCGACCTGGTCCAGCAATTCCTTCGCCTTCTTGTCCTGCGCGTGGACATTTGAAACCAAAAGCAGCGCGGTTGCCGTGATCACCATCAGCGGATTCTTGCGGCTTGAAAAAATATTCTTTATAAACTCCATCTTAATCCTCGTTTTGTTCGTTGTTGAAAAAATGCTCGAGGGCGACCAGATCGGGAATATTGACGTTTCGCGCCTTGCTGCCTTCAAAAGGGCCCACGATTCCCGCGGCTTCGAGCTGGTCGATCAGCCTGCCGGCGCGGTTGTAACCCAATTTCAGCTTGCGTTGCAATAAGGAAGCCGAACCCTGTTGTGCCGAGACAATGACTTCGGCGGCCTCGCGAAAGAGTGAATCCCTCTCCGAAATGTCGATATCAAGATTGATGCCACTGTCCTCCCCAACGAACTCGGGAAGCAGGTAAGCATTGGGGTAAGCTTTTTGTGAGCCGATGAATTCGGTGATCTTTTCAACTTCGGGCGTATCGACAAAGGCGCACTGAACGCGGATCACATCATTGCCATTGGTGTATAATAAGTCACCGCGCCCGATGAGCTGATCGGCACCCTGCGTATCGAGAATGGTGCGCGAGTCGATTTTGGAGGTGACCCTGAAGGCGATCCGTGCGGGGAAATTCGCTTTGATGATGCCCGTGATCACATTTACCGACGGCCGCTGCGTCGCGATGATCAGGTGGATCCCGATGGCACGGGCCAGCTGGGCCAGGCGGGCGATCGGCGTTTCGACCTCCTTCCCGGCGGTCATGATCAGGTCGGCAAATTCATCGACAACCAAAACGATGTACGGCAGGAACTGGTGCCCGTTCTCGGGATTGAGCTTGCGCGCCTTGAACTTCTCGTTGTATTCCTTGATGTTGCGCACCATTGCATCTTTCAGGAGCGAATAGCGGTTGTCCATCTCGATGCAGAGCGAATTCAACGTATTGATAACCTTGGTGTTATCGGTAATGATCGCATCCTCCACATCAGGCAGTTTGGCCAGGTAGTGGCGTTCGATCTTGTTGAAAAGCGTAAGCTCGACCTTTTTGGGATCGACCAGGACAAACTTGACCTCGGCCGGGTGCCGTTTGTACAAAAGCGAGGTCAGGACCGCGTTGAGCCCGACCGATTTTCCCTGGCCGGTGGCGCCCGCCATCAAAAGGTGTGGCATCTTGGCCAAATCCACGACAAAGGTTTCGTTGCTGATGGTTTTCCCAAGGGCGATGGGGAGTTCCATCTCGGCTTCCTGGAAACGCGCCGACCCGATGACGCTCTTCATCGAGACCATCGTGGGGTTTTTGTTAGGCACTTCGATACCGATGGTGCCTTTGCCCGGGATCGGGGCGATGATGCGGATTCCAAGGGCCGAAAGTGAAAGTGCGATGTCGTCCTCCAGGCTCTTGATCTTCGAGATGCGGATGCCGGCCTCGGGCACGATCTCATAAAGGGTTACCGAAGGCCCGACCGTCGCCTTGATCTGCGCGATCTCGATCTTGTAATTGCGCAGCGTCTCGACGATCTTGTTCTTGTTCTCCTCAAGTTCCTCCTGGTTGATCGTGATGCCGCCGCCGGAATAGTCCTTCAACAGGTCCAGGGTAGGGAATTTGTAGTTTGACAGCTCCAGCGTGGGATCGAACAGCCCGAAATCAGCTACCAGGCGCGCTGCGACATTCTCGTCAACGACCTCTTCCTCGGGCGCCTTCTCGATCACGAAGGTCTCGTCGGATGTGGGGATGATCTCGGGGGCGGAAGCCGGATCCCTGCGGATGTTTTCAACTGCGGGTTCGGGACGGACCTTTAGCACGGGTTCCGATGCGTGGCCGATGGTGGGTTTCAGCGCCTCCCGGTCAATCTCGAACTGTGGCGCCATTTCGGTCCTGAGCACGGGCTCCGGAATGTCTTCCCCTTCCTCCACGGCAAATTCCTCGAGGTTATAGGTTGGTTCGTTGACCGTGATGGGAGCGGCCGCCTGCGTGAGGTCGGCGTCTATTTCCTTGCGCGTTCTCTCAAAGAAAGATTTTATGGCGTCAGGCGAGAGCTTGATCTTGAAAATCAGGTAAACAACGATTCCGAAAACCAGTACGAGCAACGTTCCGCTCTTGCCGATGTAATCCTGCAGGAACAGGTTCATCTCATACCCGATGACACCGCCGAGTTCGGGAAGAGAATCGGCGAAGAAGCCAAACAGCACCGAGGCGATGATCACGACAAATAGGTCCCAGAACCAAATGTTCTTCAATTTTTTGAGCGAAATGTCAAGTACGAGAAACGCGCCCGTGAGGAAGAACAATTTGACAAAGATGAACGACGCCGCACCGAATCCGCGGTAAATGAAGAAATCCGCGAGCCAGGCGCCCGTTTTTCCCAGCCAGTTAAGGGTGACCTCATTGCGGTCCGTGACGGCCGAAACCGCGCTCTGGTCCTGTTGCCCGTAAATGAAGAACGATACAAAAGCCAACAACAGCGCGATGGAGACCAGGACAAGCAATGCGCCCGCAACCACCTTGTGCTGCCTGGTAATTTTGAGCGATTTTTTTACGGATGGGCCCGAAGCTTCAGTACCCGTTTTGACCGTTTTTGCCATGCGTCGCGGTTGAGGCTATAAAAATAGGTAAATTATGATTTTATCAAATAAACTTCGGGACATATATCAACAATCCCACGGCAATGGCCGCAAGGGCCGCCAGGAATACCGCGCCCGCCGAAATATCCTTGATGAAACCGATCTTCTCGTGATATCCGGGATGCACGAAATCCGCGATTTTCTCGATGGCCGTGTTCAGGCTCTCGATCCCGATCACCAGGCCGGTCGCGAGGATCTGCAGCATCCATTCGGTGCGGGAAATGTCAAAGAGGAATCCGGCGGCGATCATCACCAGCGCAATGCACGACTGCACCATGACGCTGTGCTCGGTCGTGACGAGCTTTACCGCACCGCGCCAGGCGAAGACCAGGCTGCGTAGCCGGCCGCTTACAAAACGTCTGTCGCGCTCGAATTCCATTACAGGGCCGCGGAGATCGCCGCGTCGTAATTGGGTTCAAGCGAAATGTTGGGCACGAGTTCGCTGTAAAGTACATTGCGTTCAGGACCGATGACCACTACCGCCCGGGCATGAAGTCCCTCGAATAGTCCTTCCTGCATCTCCAGCCCGTAGGTCTTTCCGAAACTACCGTCGCGAAAATCCGAAAGTGTCACGACGTTGTCAATACCCTCGGCGCCGCAAAAACGCTTTTGGGCAAACGGCAGGTCGCGGGAAACGCAAATGACCGTGACACCCGGCAGCGAGGCCGCGCGTTGGTTGAACTTGCGTACCGATGTCGCGCAGGTGGAGGTATCGATGCTGGGAAAAATATTCAGGATCACGGTCTTTCCCGAAAAGTCCGAAAGGCTCAGGGTCTTAAGGTCGGTGCCGACAAGGGCAAAATCCGGGGCTTGCTGTCCCTGTTGGACAAAAGCGCCCGTGAGGGTTATGGTGTTTTCGCCGAGGAGCGTGGTGTTCATGTTTATTTTTGACGGCAAAAATACAATAATTGGGGTGCCTACTTTTTTTCTGGGAATAAAAATGTCAAAAAATGGCCGCGCGGCGGCAGAGCCATGCTAAAAACCTAAACAGTGCCGCTTAAAAAATTTTTAAACCCGCCCGGCCGGCGCCAGTGCTCCTGATCCACCGTACACCCATAATGGACCATGCATCGCGTGAGCGGTCGAGGCGCTATCCTTTTGTGAGGTACGAACAAAAGATTTAGCCGACCCGAGGCGAAGCCGAACGGTGCGAAGCTAACCGCGACGGCGCCCCGGCTTCCCAAAACCACAATTTATAATTTATAATTTATAATAGAAGAAGCGCCGGCACGCCCAATCCCGCAAAATAAAAATGGCCGCCCGAGAGCAGCCATTTTTTACCAAAACAGAATAAATTACTTGTCAATCGAACCCATTACGCGCTGCATGAAAGCGTTGAGCGCATCCTTGCGTTGCATGCCCCCGCGCTCGAGTTTGTGCACTTCGAGGGCTCCGTACATGTTGGAGATGAGTTCGCCGATCACGTCGAGTTCCTCATCCTTGAGCGACGGGACCTCGGTGAGCGATTCCAGGACCTCGATGGCCTCCACGAGGTAATCGCCGTCATTGTCCTCGATGAACTGGGCCAGGTGCTTGATCACGGGAAGCTTCATCAGTTGGCCGAAATTTGCGATACGAGTTCACCCAGAACCTCGGCCTTGTTGGTCTGCGTCTGGTCTTTGAGGGATCCGTCCACGAAAACCGCGAAGGTAGGCAGGTTGCTCACGTTGGCAAGCCCGCGTGACTGCGGCGCCTTTTCGGCATCGACAATCACAAAAGGGACATGTTCATTTTCCTGTGCCAATTTCCTGAACTTGGGCTTCATGATGCGGCAGTTCCCGCACCACGACGCCGAATATTGCACGACAACCTTTGGATTGGCCGCGATGATGTCGGCTAGGGTATCGTCATTGAGCTCTATTAGCATATTTGCGATAATTGAAAATTAAATGATCCGAAGTTAATTGCTCAAATAAGAAGCGACACCGGCGCGGGTGGCGAGCATGGCCTCTTTTCCGGTTTCCCAGTTGGCGGGGCAAACCTCACCTTTTTGCTGGACGTGCGTATAGGCATCGATCAGTCGAAGGTATTCGGCGACGTTGCGGCCCAATGGCATGTCGTTGACGCTCTCGTGGAAGATCTTTCCGGTTTCGTCAACCAGGTAGGTGGCCCGGTAGGTGACGTTGGAGCCCGTTACGATCATCGTGTCGAGATCCTCGTTGTATTGGGTCGATTCGATGTCGAGGATGCCCAGAACATTGGCGAGGTTGCGGTTGGTATCGGCCAGGATCGGATAGGTTACGCCTTCGATCCCGCCGTTGTCCTTTGGCGTGTTGAGCCAGGCAAAGTGCACTTCATTGGTGTCGCAGGAAGCGCCGATGACCATCGTATTGCGCGCCGCAAATTCACCCAGCGCTTCCTGGAAGGCGTGCAGTTCGGTTGGGCAAACAAAGGTGAAATCCTTTGGATACCAAAACAGCAGTACCTTTTTGTTGTTGTTAACGGCCTCCGCGAAGATGTTTATTTTAAGGTTGTCGCCCATTTCTGAAATGGCGTCCACGGTGATGTTTGGGAATTTTTTTCCAACTAATGACATGTCTTTTTGTTTAAAAGTTTCGGCTGCAAAATTAACCCTTAACCGCGCTCGATCAACTATTGCGGATTGTAAATTTTTATCTGCGGATAAGCTTCGGCTATCTTAATTTATATATTTGCCCGCAAACACACCAAGATGAACCTGAGATCGCTTTTCCGGCGCAAGTCGGCCACCGTAACAGTCAAGCAGGGCGGGGACCTGGAACACTTTGAAGACCTTCACCGCGTCCTGGGCGTGCGCGATCTTACCTTCTTCGGGATTGCGGCCATCATTGGCGGCGGTACCTTTAGCGCGATCGGGAATGCGTGCTTTTCAGGCGGCCCGGGCGTAACCCTTCTTTACGTCATCTGCGCCATCGCCTGTGGTTTCACGGCCATGTGCTACGCCGAATTCGCCTCGCGTGTCCCGGTTTCGGGCAGCGCTTACACGTATGCCTACGTCTCATTCGGTGAACTCTTCGCCTGGATCATCGGCTGGGCGCTGATCATGGAGTATTCCATCGGCAACATTTACATCGCTTTTTCCTGGAGCGGATATTTTACCAACCTGCTCGAAGGTTTCGGCATCCACCTGCCCGAATGGCTCACCATCAACTACCAGTCGGCACACGCGGCCTCACTGGAAGGCAAGGCAGGCGAAGGGCTTGCCGCCTGGATGAATGCGCCGGTGCTGGGTGGGCTGCGGATCATTTTTGACCTTCCCGCAGTCGTGATCAACCTGCTAATCACCTATCTGGTGTACCGCGGCACCCGCGAGTCGAAGAATTTCAGCAATGCGATGGTGGTCACCAAGCTCGCGATCATCGTGCTCGTGATCATCGTCGGGGCGTTCTATATCGACATCGATAACTGGACGCCCTTCATGCCCAATGGTTTTGGCGGGGTGATGGCAGGTGTTTCGGCCGTGTTCTTCGCCTATATCGGATTCGACGCGGTTTCAACGCTGGCCGAGGAAAGCCGCAACCCGCAACGCGACCTTCCGCGCGGCATGATCTACTCGCTCGTGATCTGCACCGTCGTCTACATCATCCTGGCCCTCGTATTGACTGGAATGGTCCCCTATGACAAACTGGGGGTCAGCGATCCTTTGGCCGAGATCTTCGCGCTCAAAGGTGTGAAGTGGATGCTGTTCATCGTGTCGATTGCAGCCGTGGTGGCCATGACAAGCGTGCTCTTGGTATTTCAGATGGGGCAGCCGCGCATCTGGATGACCATGAGCCGGGACGGCCTGATGCCCAAGAAATTTTCGGAAATCCACCCCAAATACAAGACGCCCGGTTTTGCAACGATCATTACGGGCCTTGTCGTGGGATTGCCCATTTTCTTTACCGATGAAAATTTCGTGCTCGACTTTACCAGCATCGGGACCCTGTTCGCGTTTGTCCTGGTTTGCGGCGGCGTATTGCTGCTTTCCCCGCAAAGCCCGGAAGAACTTGCCGAGCGCCAGACGCGCGGAAAATTCAGGATCCCCTACATCAATTCAAAACTCGTATTTCCCATCATCACCGTGGTTGGGACCGTCCTGGTCCAGGGGCTTTTCCCGGGTTACTTTGCGGGTGTCTTCGATCTTTCGACCGAAACCGGAAGCATCCCGATGATCCTTTTTCTCTTTCTTTGTGTGGTCATGTCGGTCGTGGCATTCATCAAGAACCTCTCGCTAATCCCCTTGCTGGGACTTGTCTCGTGCTGTTACCTGCTTACGGGTATGGCGGTCTCAAACTGGAAGTGGTTCGGCGTGTGGCTCGTGATCGGTCTTGTGATCTACTTTATGTACGGTTTCCGCAAGAGCAGGCTGGCGAAACCAAATTGATCATTTCCCCATAATTGTACTGCAGTCCGGACCCGTAAAAACATTCGTTTGCGCGACATTCCATTGCGATTGGCCGAGCCACGAAAGATCGCCCGGGTCGAGGCAGATCATGCCCATTGAAGGAAGATTGTCCAATTTTAAAGGGGGAGCCGATGCCTTTTGCGAATTCCAGGTCCTTCCGTTCTGGATGTTGACATAGGACAGAAAAGGATTGGAGCCACAATCGAGCCTTATTATCCCGGTCATGCGGGCGTCGAGTTCCCAAACTTGCGTGTCCCGGATGACAAGTTCGCGCAAATTCCACATTTCATCCAGGTCAAGCCACGCGATTGGATTTTGCCCACAGCTGAGCCTGCGCAGCTGCGGATATTGTTGGAGCGGCACACTTGACAATTGGTTGCCGTCCACCTCGAGGGCTTCCAGCGAATCGCTTAATTGGGGGATTGCCGGAATGTGATTGCCCCGGCACCTGAGCCATTTCAGGTTTACAAAAAGTGACAGTCCCTCCAGCGAATGAATGGTTGGCAGGCCAGGCGCGGACGATAGGTCAAGGCCGAAGACCGCCGCCGCTTCCGCCATGGAGATTTCTCCATCGTGGTTGGCATCCGGGCTGGCATTAAATTGATTGGGGTTGCCGCCCGATAGCGACGCGACCGGATAGGAGATTAGCCTGTCCTTAAGGGCGGGATCGGGAAAATCGATATTTTGTGCCGTGCAGCCGATGGCGGCCGCTACCAGTGGAATGAACCAATTCATGACTTAGTTTTTGGCTAAACTATGATTCAGTTCCAGGGGAATTTTACGGGAAAACCGTCGAAAAATAGCAGCTGTCAGCTGTCCGTATGATCGTGGTCGCCCGGAAGCGAATCCTTTCAAGCCACCAGCCACTAGCCACTAACCACTAACCACTAGCCACTACAACACCGCCGTCTCCACCATGCATTCCCGCATCATCTTCCACGTGCGCCCGATATCGTTGTCAAGCCCGATCGAGAACCTCACAAGCCCGTCGGTGAGTCCCATCGCGGCCTGCTCATCGGCAGGGATCTCGCTCGAGGTCGAAGTTCCCGGCGCACTGAACAGCGTTTTGTAGAACCCGAGGCTCACCGCGAGGTATCCCAGGTTGCGCTCTTGCATGAGTTCCATCATCGCGACGGCCTTGTCGGCGCTTGTGGCATCCACGGTCAGCATCCCGCCAAAACCGTATTCGGCATTCATCATGGTTTTGTACAGCTCGTGGCCCGGATGGCTGGCAAGCCCCGGATAAACAGTCTTGATACCCGCCGATTCAAATTTCGCGGCCAGGTACAGCGCATTTTGGCTGTGCTGCTTCATCCTGATGTGCAACGTCCGCAGGTTTTTCATCACACTCGCGCTGCGCAGGGAATCCATCGTCGGGCCCAACAGCATGCTCGCGCCCCAGTTCACGTCCTTGAGTGAATTGATAAATTCCCGCGACGCGCAGGTAACGCCCGCCACGGTATCGCTCGATCCGTTGATGTACTTGGTAAGCGAATGGATCACGATATCGGCGCCGAATTTGACGGGAGCGATCGCAAGAGGCGAGAAGGTGTTGTCAACAACCAGTTTAAGTTGGTGCTTTTTGGCAATCCGCGATAGCGAAGCTATATCTGCTACCTCCAAAAGTGGGTTAGAAACCGTTTCGCAGTAAAGGACTTTCGTGTGGGGCGTAATCGCGGCCTCGACGACTTCCATTTTGGTAATGTCAACAAATGAGGTGCTGATGCCCAACCGCGGGGCAAAATTCTTAAGGAAAGCGTATGTTCCGCCGTAAATCGTGCGGCTCGAGACGATGTGGTCGCCCTGGCCGCAAAGCTGCAAAAGCGTCGGGGTGATCGCACCCATGCCCGATGCCGAAACATTCGCCGCCTCTGTTCCCTCCATCGCCGCAAGGGCCTGGTCAAGGTAGAGGTTGCTGGGTGAGGAATGCCTTGAGTAGAGGTAGCAGCCCTCGGCGTTGCCCTCGAAGGTGTCGAACATCTTCTTGGCCGATAAAAAAGTATAGGTAGATGAATCTGATATCGAAGGGTTTACGCCTCCAAACTCGCCAAAGTACTGAAG
>SXQR01000056.1 GCA_005792865.1 Flavobacterium sp.
GATGGGGATCGACAAGCCCGACGTGCGTTTTGTGATCCACCACGACATTCCCAAATCGCTGGAGAGCTATTACCAGGAGACCGGTCGTGCCGGACGCGACGGGGGAGAAGGCCACTGCCTTGCGTATTATGCGTACAAGGATGTGGAGAAACTCGAGAAATTCATGGCAGGGAAACCTGTCGCCGAACAGGAAATCGGGTACGCGCTGTTGCAGGAGGTCGTGGCTTACGCCGAAACCTCGATGTCGCGCCGCAAATTCCTGCTGCATTATTTTGGCGAGGAATTCGACGAGGAAACGGGCGAGGGCGCCGATATGGACGACAATGTGCGCAACCCCAAGCCCAAGAAGGAAGCCAAAAAAGAGGTCATCAAGCTGCTGGAGACCGTGCGCGACACCAAGCATCTTTACAAGGCCAAGGAAATCATCTACACACTGACCGGAAAGGTCAATGCCGTCATCAAGGCGCACCGTACCAATGAGCAGCCGTTCTTTGGCACGGGCGATGACATGGAGGAGCGCCACTGGATGGCCCTGATCCGCCAGGTGTTGGTGGCCGGCCTGCTCAGCAAGGACATCGAGACCTACGGGATTCTAAAGGTGACCGACAAGGGCTACGAATTCCTCCAGAACCCGACCTCGTTCATGATGAGCGAGGACCATGAATATTCGGATGCCGATGATGAGACCATCCAGACCGCCTCAAGATCATCCGGCACCGCCGATGAGCGCCTGATGGTGATGCTGCGCGATCTCCGCAAGAAGGTCTCCAAAAAACTTGGGGTGCCGCCCTTTGTCGTGTTCCAGGACCCTTCGCTCGAGGATATGGCGCTCAAATACCCGATTTCGTTGGAAGAACTTTCCAATGTGCACGGGGTGGGCGAGGGCAAGGCCAAAAAATACGGCAGGGAGTTTGTCGAGCTCATCGCGCGGTATGTGGAGGAAAATGAAATCATCCGACCGGACGACCTCGTGGTCAAGTCCACGGGTGCCAATTCGGCCAACAAACTTTACATCATCCAGAACATTGACCGCAAACTCTCGCTGGATGACATTGCATCGGCCAAGGGCATGACCATGGATGCATTGCTCAAGGAAATGGAGCAGATCGTATATTCGGGGACGCGCCTGAACATCAAATACTGGATCGATGAGATGCTCGACGACGATCAGCAGGAGGAAATCCACGATTATTTCATGGAATCCGAATCGGACCGCATCGAGGACGCACTCAAGGAATTCGAGGGCGACTATGACATTGACGAATTGAGGCTCATGCGGATCAAGTTTATCAGTGAAGTGGCGAATTAGCGATTAGCTGTCAGTCATCAGTCATCAGTCATCAGGGACAAGACGACCGAATTATCACACTTGACTTTATGCCATTAGTGCACGGTTCGAGTATTAGGATTTGAAAATCTTTAGCTTATCAACTACCGCAATAAAACTGACCACTGACCACTGACCACTGATAACTGACAACTTCTCATGGACCTCCCAACCCTCGAATCCATCGCACTCTCGTTTCCCGGTGTGGAAAAGGAAATCAAGTGGAAAAGCGATCTGGTATTCATGGTGGGGCACAAGATGTTTTTCGTGATCGATCTTGAGGGGCCGCCGCACAGCGCCTCCTTCAAGGTGGCCGACGAAGACTTTGAGGAACTGGCCGCGACCGCGCATTTCAGGCCCGCGCCCTACTTTGCGAGGCATCATTGGGTGATGATCGACAACGTCTCAAAGGCGCGCATTGCCGAGTGGAAACAATATATCGAGACTTCTTATGGCCTTGTTTACGAGAAACTTCCACCGAAGAAAAAAGGAGAAATCCAGGATCATTGATTTACATTTGGTAAAGCAAATATTTCCCGTATGAAAGCAGCTATACTCTTTTGCGCACTTTTTATTTACCATGGAATTGTTGCGCAGGACAAATTCAAATGCCCTTGCGATAAGATCGGCCTCGACGTCAAATGGGCCGCAGAAAATAAAGTGAACTGTTATTTCATGTCCGTCCCACGTGACGGCAGTGCGGCTTCGGGAAAGCACAATCTGGCCGTTGCGGTGGCCGAGGCCAAGAGCAATGCGTCAGCTCGCGAACCGCTATTGTATCTGCATGGCGGGCCCGGGATCGCGACCCTCGGCAACCTGCCCAAGTATTTGAAGTCCAAAACCTGGGACAGGATGCGCGAGGACCGGCCACTGGTATTCTTTGATTACCGTGGAACCGGCGAATCGGAACCGCTACTGTGCCCGGGCCTGGACAAGACACTGGCCGAGGCAAGCACGAAAATGTCTCCCGCCGAAGTCAATACGCTCAAGCTTGAACTCCTCCGCAAGTGCCGCGCAGCACATCTGGCCGAGGGCATCGACATCGCCTCGTTCAGTTCCCATCAGTCGGCGCAGGACGCTAACGCGGTGAGGTTAAATCTCAACATTCCCACTTGGAGCGTTTACGGCGTTTCGCATGGCACCACGGTAGCCTTGAACCTGCTGCGCGATCACGCCAAATCGGTCAATGCGATGATTCTGGATTCGCCATTTCCGCCCAATGCGCCATGGCTTGATTTTGTGCGGCCCTTTGCGGTGAGCTTTGAAAACCTTGAGCAAAAGATTTTGGAAGACCCGAATGCCGCAGCCCGTTTTCCCACCATCAGGAAATCGTTTGCCAACGCGTACGATTCGCTTAATAAAGAACCATTGCAAATTGCGGTGGACAACAAAGGAAACACGCGTCCCTTTACCGGAAACGACTTTGCCTGGAGCATCTGGAACGCCTTGCTCAAGCCCATTGCCCTGCCCGTGGTACCGCTGGCCATAACCGAATTCGAGAAGCGAAACGCATCGATCGTAATGCCCTGGATGATGTCATTTAGCGACCCAAACGGTTTCGGGAAGTTTTCTGAATATCAAAGCAAGGCCATCCTTTGTTTTGAGGGAGGCCCGAGGTCTGCCGATGATACCAAGGACGCCCTGGCCCGGAAATATCCCGAATTTGCCGCTTTCAACATGGATTTTGAGGATGAGCTCTGCGCCGCCTGGCAACCCAAGGGCGCCCCGGCCAGCGCATTCCTTCCCGTGTCAAGCGATGTGCCGGTGCTCGTGATATCAGGGGAGTATGACCCTGTCTGCCCTCCGGTGTTTGGCGAATTGACGGCAAAAACGCTTTCGAGGTCCACCTTTGTCACCGTGCCGGCCGCCTCCCATGCCGCCATCCACGCCGACGATTGTATGCGGGACCTCGCTATCGGCTTTTTGGCCCAGCCCGGTGCGGCCGTGGATACGCAATGCGTGGCCAACCGACCGAAGGTCTCTTTTGTGACGCAGGACCTGGCATCGGCACTGGAAAAAGTCAAAAAGGAAAGCGCGGCAAAAAAGTGAAGTCAGCCTTCATAAACCTCGCCCCGGTGCGGCCTGAGCGCGTCGCGAACGGAAATCATCTCAGACTCATCGACTACCATCCAGGCCACGGCATGCATGTCGCCAAACGCATCCGTGCCGGTTATCCTGTTCAATAATTTTCCCGAATCGATATATTCCCGAAGGTGGATTTCATGGTGCTCCGCGGTCTTTTGTGACGCGGGCCCGCGGAAATCCCAGATCAATTTGATTTTCCTCTCCATTGAGCAAATATAGGCAGCCGAACCAAAATGATGGTGCGCGCGCAACCAATTGCGCACTGCATTATCGTTCCACAAAACCAGACCATGAAACATCATTACCTCTCAGGA
>SXQR01000057.1 GCA_005792865.1 Flavobacterium sp.
GCTGATCGTTCGGATGGACGATGCGGGGCTCAGCCTGATGAAACGCGATCCGGGACAGGGATTCCGTTATAACTTGGGTAATATATTGGTCAAGTCGTTGCCGGTCATCATCAAGATGCTCGCCATCGTCGGGACCATTGCGTTGTTGCTGGTCGCGGGCGGGATCTTCGTCCACAACATCGATTTCCTGCACCACATGCTGCCTTCCTGGCCGGCCATCCTCAAGGAGTTGTTGATCGGACTTGTGGTCGGTCTTGTTGCCGCGGGATTGGTGATCGGGGTGAAGAAGGTGGTGAAAAAGTAGGGGTCGGCTTTTAGTTGTCATTCGTCAGTTGTCAGTCATCAGTCGTCAATCGTCATTCATCTGTTATCATTGGTCACTTTACAAGCCTCAGGACCCCGATCGCTTCGTTGTCCGCAATCTCGCCAAAAACATTTTCCTGGTTTGAGAAATCCAGGATTTCGGCGGCCGCGACGGTGTTCAGGAAGTCATTGAGGCCTTTTTGCATGAGGAGTTCGGTGGTGAACTTGCGGCTGTTGGCCAAGACGAGCCCGTCTTTTGAAATACGGAAATAGTGTTTTCCCGATGATTGCCTGATCTTGGTGACGGTGAATTGCGCGATATTTTCCTGGAAGGCGGCCATGATTTTCTCGCAATCGGGCTTTTCGCGGCATCCGATGCTGGTAATGATGGTCTTGCCACGTCGTGCGGCATAGGCGAATTTGAATGCGCCGTCGGTCTTGGTGCTGATCACGAATGCTCCCATGGTAGATTTTGGTGCAGCAAAAATAGCAAGCCGTGAAGTGAAATTTTGAATTTTGAATTTTAAATTATAAATTTTCGTTCGAAAGCCTAAAGTCGACCCGGGGCGTTAGCCGATCGGTACGGAGCGTAGCGGAATAAATTTCTAATGTCGGAAGCACAAAAGGAGCACACTCAACCGGGTCGCTATATTCCAACCACTAACCACTAACAACTAGCAACAAACAACCAACAACCCCATGCTGCTCAAATCCTTCCGTGCCGAATTCGAACAGGAGCTCGAAGGCACCCGCAAACTGCTTCAATCCGTTCCGGTGAAAGACCTTGGCTACAAACCATCGGCCATCTCGTGGAGTATGGGCGAATTGGCCCAACACATCGCGACGATCTATTACTGGTACGTCGGGGTGATGGGACGCGATATCTATGACCTTGAGGCCGATGTCATGGAGCGTGGCTCACCGGCCGACATCGACGCGACCCTGCAATTACTTGAGAAGAATGCCCAACTCGCGCGCGAAGCCCTCGAATCGGCCAAGGAGGAAGACATTCAGCGGCCGTGGACGATGAAAATGGGCGAGAAAACCGTGCTTGGGCCATTGCCAAGAGCAGTTGTGATGCGGAGCTTTCTCTTCAACCACCTTTACCACCACCGGGGAGAACTCATTGTTTACCTTCGGGCCACCGGCAATAAGGTTCCGGGATTGTACGGGCCAACGTATGAGGATGGGGAGATGTGAAAAATCCTTAACCGATGTGCCAGCCGAACGTCGCATAGAGCGGCCCACCATCAACCGTTAACTTCCATTTGAACAGCATCCGAATGTACCATCCACTTTTTAAATTCATCCTTTTATTCGCGATGAATGGTCAGTTTGCTGTTGCGCAGGTAAAAAATGGCGAATATCTCGAGTTGATCGATTCGATCAGGATTCATTTTGTAGTTAAAGGGAAGGGGCCCGTTCTACTTGCCGGGCATCCGACTTCAGGTAAAATTGCATACCAGATGTCGCTGCAGCCGTTGGAAGAAAAATTCATGGTGGTTTACTACGATTCGCGGGAGTGGGAAAATCGGAGGCGCACGGTTCGATTGACGGATATCTCGATGAACATTTGCTGGATGAATCCACCAGCCACTAACCCCCAATCCTTTTCAAGAATTTTTCCATGTTTTTGATGTCGGGGCCATTGATGCGTTCGAGCGTGAACATGGGCCGCGATGGATCCTGCTTGCCATAGAAGATGAAAGCCGTTGTAAACCCCCGGTTCTTGAGCGAATCGGTGGCGGCAAGGTTCCATACTCCGTAAGGATAGGCGAAACTGGTGACGGGTCTCTGCGTCAGTTCCTCGAGCATCTTCCGGGGTTTGGTGATCTGTTTTTCCCAATCCTCCGAGTCCCTGTACTTGGTCACCATCTGATGGTCCCAGGTGTGCAGCCCGATGATGTGGCCTTTATCGGCGAGAGCCTTGACATCGTCGCGCGACATATAATTTTTCTTCCCCAGCGAAACGGTCATAATGTAAAAGACGCCTTTGAATCCGTATTTCTCCATTTCGGGAGCCGCCAGGGTATATTGATCCTTTCTCCCATCGTCAAAGGTGATTGCAATCGGCTTTTTTGGAAGGGGCTTGTTATGGAGGTAAAAATCCTTAAGCTGATCGGGTGTCACGGCGGTGTATCCATTGTCGGCGAGCGTCTTCATCTGCATCGCGAAATTTTCGGGCGATACGCTGTAGGCCTTTTGATCGGCGCTGTCGCCTTTCAAGGACTGCCGGATCGCGTGATAACACAGCACCGGAACCGTTTTACCAGTAAATATTTTCGCGGTATCGGCAACGGTAGCTTCCGCTATAGTGTCCTTATTGATTGGCGCAGCGGCTTGCCCTGGTTCGTGAGTTTTTTCGGCACACCCATAAACCATTAATAGGCACGCTGTTAAGGCTGGAACGAGTCTCATTGGTATTGGATATAGACGGGTTTCGGGGTCAGGCGCAGAATCTGTTCGGGGCTCATCATGCCTCCCGAGCGGGTGTCGTGTTTGTAAAACAGCTTAAATCCGGTGAATTGTACGGGCTCCTTGTAAACCGCCATGTGGTAGGACGATCGCTTGAGCGCCCTTCCGCCCCAGCCGTCCATGTGCATGACCACCTGGACCTCAGGGCAGGTCTTGATGTTTTTGTAATCGGTCACCATGCCTTGTGTGAAGCGGTGGACCACCAATATCTTGGGCGGCAACTTGTTCTCCTGCACGATGCGCTGCATGGTATCGATGACGGTGTTGATCTCGGCCGCGGACAGTGTTCCGATCTTGCGACCGGGGATGATGCCGTCCTTCATCGCGAATTCGGGATCGATGCCTATATGAACTTCGGGCTTTTTAAGATATTCGGTAAGGGTGGAGATTTCCGATGGCAGCGAAGAGTGGCCGATTTGGATATCGAGGAACACAATGCCGTTGATCTCCTTTGCCCAGTCCAAAATCCTGTCGATCTGGGCGTGCGGCATCCGCTGGCGGTACATGTTCTGCTTGCCCGGCTTTCCCTGCGCGGTGATGGCCACGTAGTGCAGCGCGGGGATCGTCGGGATGGTGGTATCGGCCCTGGCCCAACGCTCGTTTTCCTCCTTGAGTTTGGCCAGCATCTGCTCCTTTGGAAGTTCGCCCAGGATGCCCATCCGCTTTGAAAACAGATTCCCGTAAAAGGCAACCACGCGTTTATAAGGCAAGATTGCCCCGGGAAGCGGGTAGGGGCCCCTAACATCCTTCCAGCGGCCGAGGCTGTCGGTCACCAGCAGCGCCTGCATGCGCCGGTCGTAATCGGCCTCGACATCGATGATGCTGTCGGGTTTCTTGGGAGCGATGACTTCAGCAGAGGGTTCCTTGGTCTCCGAATGTGCTTTTTCCTGACAGCTCGAGACGGCAAGCGCAAGGGCAGCCAGGATGAGGATTTTGGTGGGGTGCATGGGTTGGGGTATTTCTGCGAAGATAGAGGGAATCGCAACGCGCGCGAATCGGTCGCAGGTTAAAATTTTGAAGTTTTTTGTCGATACAGTAATGCCATATTGCCACCATGGTAATTCTGGAACATTGGAGCATAATTCTGTAAATCATTTGATTTTCAACATGGTAGCTTTAAGATTTCCATAACATCCGGAATTTACTGTTTCGGACATCAATTCACTTCCATGAAAGAAAACGACAAGCAACATTTTAATGCGCAGGATGAAAAACAACGCGACCTGTTGGTCAACAAGTCGGCAGGGACCAATAAGTTCCTGACCACCAACCAGGGCGTGCGCATCAACGACGACAACAATACCCTCAAGGCGGGTGAGCGCGGCCCGTCGCTTTTGGAGGATTTTATTTTCAGGGAAAAGATGACGCACTTTGACCACGAGCGCATCCCTGAAAGGATCGTGCACGCCCGCGGCTCCGGGGCGCATGGATTTTTTGAGGTCACCAACCCGATTCCGCAGTTCACCAAGGCGGGTTTCCTGCAGCAAAAGGGGCTTCGGACACCCGTGTTCGCGCGCTTTTCAACGGTGGCCGGCGCCCGTGGTTCAACAGACCTTGCCCGCGACGCCCGCGGCTTTTCGGTAAAGTTCTACACCCAGGAAGGCATCTACGACCTGGTGGGCAACAATATTCCGGTGTTCTTTATCCAGGACGCGATGAAATTCCCGGACCTGGTACATGCGGTTAAGCCGGAGCCGCACAACGAGATCCCCGAAGCTTCGGCCGCGCACGATACCTTTTGGGATTTCATTTCCCTGATGCCCGAATCGATGCACATGGTGTTCTGGGCGATGTCGGACCGCGCAATCCCCCGTAGCTACCGCATGATGGAGGGATTCGGCGTGCACACCTTCAGGTTCATCAATGAGCAGGGCGAGTCGCATTTTGTCAAGTTCCACTGGAGGCCGAAGCTGGGCACGCACTCGGTTATTTGGGACGAGGCGCAGAAAATATCGGGCAAGAATCCGGACTTCCACCGGCAGGACCTTTGGGAAGCGATAGAGGAGGGGCATTTTCCCGAATGGGATTTTGGTGTGCAGATCGTGCCCGAGGCCGACGAGCACAAATATGACTTTGACCTGCTGGATCCCACCAAGATCATTCCCGAGGA
>SXQR01000058.1 GCA_005792865.1 Flavobacterium sp.
GCTTACTTTTGCCTAAATATTTATCGATTGCAAATCCATCGCTCCATCGGAGACGCTACAATCAAGAATGCGACGGTTGCGACCATCGGCACATTCGATGGCGTGCACAACGGACATCTCGAAATCATACGGAGAATCGTGGCCGATGCGCGCGAATTCGGGCGTGAAAGCCTTATCCTGACCTTTTTTCCCCACCCGCGGATGGTCATCGGTTCCGATGAGATCAAACTGCTGAATACCCTTGACGAGCGCATCGCCCTGTTGGCCGATACAGGGCTGGACCACCTGGTGATCCACCCTTTTGACGACGCATTTTCGGCACTTGAAGCCGAAACTTTTGTGGCCGACGTGCTTGCCGGAAGGCTGAAGGCAAAAAAGGTCATCGTGGGCCACGACCACCGTTTTGGCAGGAACCGCTCGGCAGGATTCCATGATCTTGTGGAACTCGGGCGCAAATACGGTTTTGAAGTGGAGCAAATCGATGCCGAAAAGATCGGCACGGTCGCCGTGTCCTCTACCAAGATCCGTGAGGCCCTTCTCTCGGGAGACATGCCGCTGGCCAGCCAATATCTTGGCTACGACTACCCGATAACCGGCACGGTTGTCACCGGAAGGCAGCTGGGCCGCACAATTGGATTTCCCACGGCGAACATCTCAGTGCCGGAAAACTACAAACTCATACCGGCAATCGGCGTCTATCTCGTATGTGCCGATTTTGAAGGCCGAACCGTTTACGGCCTCATGAACATCGGGACGCGTCCCACCGTCTCCGGCAAAGGACTTTCAATAGAAGTCCACTTTCTGGATTTCGACTCAGATCTTTACGGAAAAACTCTGTCGGTACGCATGCTGAAGAGGCTTCGGGACGAGCGCAAATTTGAATCGGTGGATGCATTGAAGGCACAGATCGCACAGGATGTGTCGCTAGCGCGCGCGATGATCCCGGCCCTGTAACCGTCGCAAAACCACTACTAAATTTTTATTAAAACGCCCGCACTCTTACTGAAAAGTGTTAAATTTATGTACCATAACTAACCAACCATAATATTTTACGCTATGCAGTTCAAGAGAGAATTCTTAAATGGCTTTTTGATTTTCCTCGGAATCGGGATTTATTTCGTAATCCTTGAGATTGCGGGGTTATCCGATATCTTTTACCTGCGGTTGCTCAACGTCGCCATTGTCGTTTGGGGCGTCAACCGAACCATCAAAGGCAACGTGGAGGCCGGCGTCCGAGGATATTTCACCAACCTGATCGCGGCCATCATGACATCCATGATCGGCGCCATTCTCAGCATCGCCTGTCTCTTGCTTTATATTGAGGTAAAGGGCGGCGAGGAATATTTGAAAAACCTTGCCGAAAACTTCATTTTTGGCGGCGGCGAGCTCACCATTCAGCAATATTGCATCGGCCTTCTTTTCGAGTCGACCGCTGCATCGCTGGCGGTTTCTTTCTGCCTGATGCAATACTGGAAAGACAAAGTGGAAGTGATCAACAAAGTAGATTGAACCGGTTCAGGCCGGTTTTTTTATGCGCGCCCGAACCTTTCCCGTTAATTCATTATTCCCTACTTTTGGAGCAAACAATTTCCAATGAGTACGATCAGGCATGACTGGACCCGAGAAGAGGTCATCGCGCTTTACAACAAGCCCATGATGGATTTGCTTTTTGAGGCCGCGACGGTCCACCGGCAATTCCACGACCCCAATGTGGTCCAGGTTTCAACACTTTTATCCATCAAGACAGGCGGTTGCCCTGAAGATTGCGGATATTGCCCCCAAGCCGCACGATACCATACCAATATTGAAGGCAATGACCTGATGTCGGTTCAACAGGTAAAGGCACAGGCGCTCCGTGCAAAATCGGCCGGATCGTCGCGGGTCTGTATGGGCGCAGCCTGGCGCAATGTACGCGACGGTGAAGAATTTGACCAGGTGCTGGAGATGGTTCGGACAATCAACAAACTGGACATGGAGGTTTGCTGCACGTTGGGCATGCTTACCGAGAACCAGGCAAAACGCCTCGCGGAAGCGGGACTTTACGCCTACAACCACAACCTTGACACGAGCGAGGAATATTATAAGGAAGTCATTTCTACCAGGGGTTTTGAGGACAGGTTACAAACCATTGAAAACGTCCGCAAGACCAATGTAACGGTGTGCAGCGGCGGAATCATAGGCATGGGCGAATCTGTTGAGGACCGCGCCGGCATGCTCGTCGCACTTTCCATGCTTGATCCACAACCCGAATCGGTACCGATCAATGCGCTCGTGGCAGTTGAGGGAACACCGATGGAAAATGAGAAACCGGTTGAAATCTGGGACATGATCCGGATGGTTGCCACCACCAGGATCGTGATGCCGCTCACGCAGGTCAGGCTATCGGCCGGGCGCACCAACATGACGCGTGAAGGACAGGCCATGTGCTTCCTGGCAGGCGCCAATTCAATTTTTGCAGGAGATAAACTTTTGACCACCCCAAATCCGGATGTCGATGAAGACATGAAAATGTTCGAGACGCTTGGACTCAATCCTCAAAAACCGTTTGCCAAGATGGCACAGCCGCAAACCGTGGAGGCTGCCGATTCCACACTTTATCCACTGGGAGAAAAGCCGCGTTGGAGCAGACCCGGCCATACGATCGAACGAAACCTCGAAGCTTCGGCTAAAGGCAAATAAAAAATCCCGCTGCAAGGCGGGATTTTCATTTATACCGTTTTCTTAATTAAAGATTATATTTCTGTTGGCGATTGATCCATCGGCAAAGTGTACCTTGACAATATAAGATTGCGAAACCCGAAGGTTAGCGATCGCGCCTTCCTGTGCATTTACCGCCTGTGAATGAACGCGGCGGCCCGTGAGGTCAAATATTTCCACCTTGTTAATTGTCTCCGAAGCCCTGAAATGGAGCTTGTGGTCGCGAACCGCGAGCTGGAGTCCGTTGTCAAATTGATGGTCGCCCACCGATAGCGCGGCATCCGTGTAACGAAGCACGAAACGGTCGTTGAAGGTCCCCTGAGCGGTGGTAAACACATATGGCGCGGCCTGCAGGTCATGCACAATTCCCGATAGATTATCCTGCAGATAAATACCCTGTTGCTCAAACAGGCCATCGGTGCGGTCGATTGAAATATTGTATTCCCCTGCAGTACTTACACTGAATCCAAGCGGCACGAGGTCGCTGTCTTCAAATGGCAGCGCACGGCCCTGGATGGAGAGGCTTTCATCTGCAAGTATTGAGTAAAAACCAACGGCATTACCGCCATTGAGCTGCAGACCGTCAAAATCCCTGTCGCTGTCATTGGTCGCGCCCTGGATATAGCCTACGAGGGTTTGCTTGAAGGCTCCCTGCGAATTGGACAGATCAAGCCAAATCCTGTGCTTTTCGATGGAAGGCGAAACCGAAGCCGTGGCAGCCACGAGTTCGTTTGCAGGGCGGAAGAATCCATTGTTTCCTCCCGTTACGCGCATCGAATTGTTAAAAGTAGCCTGGCCACTGGTAAGCCCTGCAACAAAAAAGCCCTGTCCGGATGCAATCATTCCCGTTGGGATGCTGTTGTTGCCGGGGGTCGATGCCTGCGTGCCCACGCCACCGGTGAGGTTGTAGGAAGCGTAATCGTTTCCGTTGTATGCATTGTTTACGATCGGCGTGTTGTGCGTCCAGAAATAAAGCGTACCTCCCAAAACGCCCACGTTCGCATTAAAACTTAAAAGTTCGTCCGCATCGATTGCGCTCGGGTATGGGTTGCCCAATAGGTTCCATGCACCGCCGCCCACCACGGTAGCTTGGATAAAGCCGTTATTGGTGAGTCCGGCAAATTGCGCGTTGAAAACCTGCCCCGATGCCGTATTGAAATTTTGCGGCGCCCTCACGATATAGCCCTTTGCCGGTGCCATGATCGTGGA
>SXQR01000059.1 GCA_005792865.1 Flavobacterium sp.
GAGGTTCTTGACGTCCTCGGGCGTGAAAAGGCGATTGCCCTTGGCGTTTTTCTTGGGTTTGAGGATGTCGAATTCCTTGTCCCAAAAACGGATCAGCGAGGCGTTCACATTGAAAGCGCGGGCGACTTCGCCGATACTGTAATAACGTTTGTCAGGTGAAAGTTCTATGTGCATCAGTCAAGTGATTGGTTTTCCTGGTTGGCAATTTTTGAAATGGCGACGTATTCAGCGGCCGAAATATTTCCGTAATAGAAGTTGAGCGGGTTGACGGGCTTGCCGCCTTTATGTACCTCGTAATGCAGGTGTGGCGCCTCGCTACGGCCCGTGGATCCCACAAAACCGATGATGTCGCCGCGCTTGACCCGTTTGCCTGGCCGCACGTTGTATTTGGACAGATGCGCATAAAGCGTTTCGTAGCCGTAGCCATGCCTGAGCACGATATGGTTCCCGAATCCCGATCGTGAATTGTCGGCACGCACCACAACGCCGTCGCCGGTGGCGAAGATCGGGGTCCCGGACCTGGCCGAAAAGTCCATTCCTTCGTGGAATTTGCGGATCTTGGTAAATGGATCGCTCCGGTACCCGAATCCCGATGCCAGCGATTTCAGGTTTTCGTTCCGCACCGGCTGGATCGCGGGTATCGCGGCGAGCAAATTGCTCTTGTCACGCGCGAGCTTGGCGATCTCGTCCAGCGACCGGGATTGGATCACCAGCCTTTTGGACAGCACGTCAACGCGCTTGGTGGTGTTGATGACGAGTTCGGAATTGTCGTAACCCTCAAGGTCCCTGTAGCGGTTTACGCCCCCGAACCCGGCCTTGCGCTGCTCCTCCGGAATCGGCGCCGAATTGAAATAGGCCCGGTAGATATTGTTGTCCCGGTATTCGAGCGATGCCATGGCCTCGTCAACATGGTCCATCTTCTTGTTCAGGATCTCGTACTGTAGCCGCAGGTTCTGGATTTCCCGTGCCATGAGGCGGTCCTTTGGGGTTTCAAAGAACGGCGTGTTCAAAAGGACGATGAAGGCCAGGAAACCGAACAACGCCGAGGACAGTAGGAACAGCCCCGCATAGGCAAACTTCGTTCGCTTGCGCCGCTTAATCTTTCTATAGGCGAGGGTCTCCGGATCGTAGTAATATTTTACCTTTTTCATTTGTGAAAATGTCCTACTTTTGCGTGCAAAACAGGAGTTTTCGGGCCGATTTTCGGCTCACGAACAAATTTATGAAAATGTTCGAGCCCTGTTGATTTTAATTCATTTTTTTAGGCCGCCGGTTTGAATTTGGGAGGTGGTTCATGGCCATCTTCAAAATTTTCAAATCTTCAAATTTTCAAATTCGTTTATGCGTTCACAAGATATCCGCCGCCAATTCCTCGACTTTTTCCAGTCCAAAGGGCACATGATCGTCCCGTCGGCACCCATCGTGCTCAAGGATGACCCTACGCTGATGTTCAACAATTCGGGCATGGCGCAGTTCAAGGAATACTTCCTGGGCAATGCCGTTCCCAAGAGCCCGCGCATCGCCGACACGCAAAAGTGCCTCCGGGTATCGGGCAAGCACAATGACCTCGAGGAAGTGGGCATCGATACCTACCACCACACGATGTTCGAGATGCTGGGCAACTGGTCTTTTGGCGATTATTTCAAGAAAGAGGCAATCCATTGGGCGTGGGAACTTTTGACCGAGGTCTATAAGATCGACCGCAACATCCTTTACGTGACGGTTTTCGAGGGATCGAAGGAGGAAAACGTGCCATTCGATCAGGAGGCCTATGACATCTGGAAAACACTCATTGACGAAGACCGCATCCTGCTCGGCAACAAAAAAGACAATTTCTGGGAGATGGGTGACCAGGGTCCGTGCGGGCCTTGTTCGGAAATCCACGTGGACATCCGATCGGCAGCCGAGAAGGCCGCGGTACCCGGAAAACAGCTCGTCAACGCCGACCATCCGCAGGTAGTGGAAATCTGGAACAACGTGTTCATGGAATTCAACCGCAAGGCCGACGGATCGCTCGAGAAACTGCCCGCGCAACACGTGGATACGGGAATGGGCTTCGAACGCCTCTGCATGGTCCTGCAGGGTGTGCGCTCCAACTACGACACTGATGTGTTCGCCCCCTTGATTGCCAAGATCGAGGAGTCAACCGGCGCAAAATATACAAGGGAAACATCCGATAAGGAACTCGAGAAGACCAATATCGCTATCCGCGTCATTGCCGACCACGTCCGCGCGGTTGCCTTCGCGATCGCCGACGGCCAGCTCCCGTCCAACACCGGTGCTGGCTATGTGATCCGCAGGATTTTGCGCCGCGCCATCCGATACGGTTTTACCTTCCTCAATACCAGGGAAGCCTTTATTTATAAACTTGTGGGCACGCTGGCCGACCAAATGGGCGATTCCTTTCCCGAGATCCGCAGCCAGCAGCAGCTTGTATCGAACGTGATACGGGAAGAGGAGCAATCGTTCCTGCGGACACTCGACCAGGGGCTGCAGTTGCTGGACCAGGTGATAAAAGAAACGAAAGGCGGCACGGTTTCGGGCGCCAAGGCCTTTGAATTGTATGATACTTTCGGTTTCCCGATTGACCTGACGTCGCTGATCCTGCGCGAACGCGGGCTTTCACTTGACGAGGCCGGTTTTGACGCCGCGATGGCCGAGCAGAAAAACCGTTCAAGGGCAGCTTCGGAGACGTCGGCGGGGGACTGGGTCATTGTTTCGGATGCGGTTTCCGACGAGCCTTTCGTGGGTTACGACCTTCTTGTAAACGAAGTAAGCATCCTGCGCTATCGCAAGACCGAATCCAAAAAGGACGGGACACTTTACCAGCTTGTGCTTGACCGCACGCCATTTTATCCCGAAGGCGGGGGACAGGTGGGCGACAAGGGTGACTTACGTTCCGGTACCGAAGCGATCGAGGTCATCGACACCAAAAAAGAAAACAACCTGATCATCCATTTTACGCGCAGCCTTCCGCAGGACATCAAGGGCAAATTTATCGCCGAGGTGGATGCCGGCCTGCGCGCCCGCACCGCTTCAAATCACAGCGCAACACACCTGATGCACCTTGCCCTTCGCACGGTTCTCGGGACACATGTCGAGCAGAAAGGATCGCTCGTTTCGCCCGATTACCTGCGTTTCGACTTTTCGCATTTTGCGAAGGTTTCGGATGAGCAGTTGAAAGCGGTGGAACAATTCGTGAATGACCGCATTTCTCAGCAGATTGCCCTGCAGGAGCGCCGGCAGATGGCATTCGCCGATGCGGCGGCCGAAGGCGCCATGGCCCTATTTGGGGAAAAGTACGGAGAAACTGTACGCGCGATACGCTTTGGGGATTCCATCGAGCTATGTGGCGGGATCCATGTAAAGAACACGGCCGACATCTGGCATTTCAAGATCGTATCCGAAGGCGCGGTGGCTGCCGGGATCAGAAGGATAGAGGCCATAACGGGCGATGCCGTCCGCGCGCATTTTGCCGCTCAGGAATCCACGCTCGGGGAAATCAGGGCCGCGCTCAAAAACCCGCAGGATGCCGTCCGCCAGGTCAATACCCTTATCGAAGAGAACGCGCGCATCAAGAAACAATTGGAGCAACTCCTGCGCGACAAGGCCAGGAACCTGAAAGGGGAGTTCGCGGCGAAACTTCGCGAGATCAACGGTGTTAGATTTTTGGCCGAACGCGTGGATCTCGATGCGTCCGGAGCCAAGGACCTTGCGCATGAACTGGGATCGATTGGAGACAACCTGTTTATCGTGCTGGGTTCGGTTGCCGATGACAAGCCTACCCTTACCTGCTACATTTCAAAAGAACTTGTGGCTTCAAGAGCAATGAATGCCGGGCAGGTGGTGCGCGAACTCGGCAAATACATCCAGGGAGGCGGAGGCGGACAGCCCTTTTTTGCAACCGCGGGCGGAAAGGACGCAGCGGGAATTGCAGAGGCGCTGGCACAGGCGGTCAATTTAGTAAAGTAGCCGACAATTGGCGCAAACCGCGTATGTTTGCCAAAAACCAACCTTATGAAAATCCTGAAAACGGTTATCCTGGCCGTTGCCTTTGCGCTCGGCGGATGTTCGAGCGACAGTGAACAATCGACCGTACTGCTGCGCAAGATCGTGCAGACTACCGGTGGTGAGGAACATATCGCCACCTATCATTATGACGGCAACCGACTGGATTATATCGACATTGGCCAGGACGAGATCATTGATTACACGTATTCGGGGAACCTGATCAGCGAGATCAGCTACGAGAGTTATGAGGGCGACGTGGTGCAGCAAACCCTGTTTTATTACCAGGAAGGGTTGCTCGTCAAGAGTGTGACCACGCAGCCGTGGCAGGATTTCGTCTATGAAGCCGAATATTTTTACAATCCGGACAACACCGTCGATTACACCGTGATGGCCACCGATTGGGACGGTTCATTCTCTCCCGGAAATCCCGGAAAATACTTTTTTGACCAGGAGGGAAGCCTCATCAAGGTCGAGCAATACGGCCCGGCAGGAACGACGGTCATACAGTACGATTACGACCAAAACCTCAATCCATACTACAACATTGCCGGTTATGACAGGCTCATGGACTTCAATTCGGGCATGCACAACATCCTGAACATTGACGGGCCAAACCCGAGAACCTTCGAATATACCTACAATTCGGCGGGTTACCCGATATCGGCGACGGTCAGCTCATCCGGTTCGCAGCAAACCACCCAATACATATACTGATGTTGTTTTCCACGCCGGTTCCCCTGCCGTCCGCGGACAACCCTATCGATTATGATTCGAATATCGTGCTGCTGGGTTCGTGTTTTGCGAACCACATGGCCGAGAAATTCATGCGTCTCCGGTTCCGGGCGGCCGTCAATCCGTTTGGGATCCTTTTCCAGCCGACCGCGCTTGAATCCTTTGTTGAGAGTTGCCTTTCCGAGAAGGTCTTCACGCCCGTCGACTGTTTCGAGCACAACGGGCTTTGGCACCATTTCCAGGCGCACTCGCAGATGGATGGCGCTTCGGCAACTGCCGTCTGTAAATCGTTGAACGATGCGGCAAAATCTGGCGGGGATAATATCCGTAAAGCGACGCACATTTTCATCACCCTGGGATCGGCCTGGGCCTATCGCCACCGCGAATCGGGCAACCTGGTGGCCAATTGCCACAAGGTCCCGCAAAGCGCGTTCACCAAGGAACTGCTTTCGGTGCAGCGCATCGGCGAAAGCCTTGCCAACACGATCATCAGTATAAATAAGGTCAATCCGTCGGCGCAGGTTGTCTTTACCGTTTCTCCTGTGCGGCATCTTAAGGATGGGTTTGTTGAAAACCAGCGGAGCAAGTCACATCTTATCGCGGCGGTCCACCAGGTGAGGGAACGATTTCCCGTGACGCGTTATTTTCCGGCCTATGAAATCATGATGGACGAATTGCGCGACTACCGTTTTTATGCGCCCGACATGATCCACCCCAACAGTGTGGCAATCGGTTACATCTGGCAGCGCTTTTCGCAAACCTGGATCGATCCGCAGGCCCTGCCGACCATGGCCGAGGTCGAATCCATCCTGCGCAGGATGGAACACCGGCCATTCAATCCGGAATCAAAGGCCCACCTAAAATTCACTGCCGCGCTCCAGGCAGATATCGCCGGTCTCACCGCGCGTTTTGCACACATGCGATTCTAAAATACGCATTTATACGTATTGATTGATTGTGGTTATTGGCTCAGATTTGCCTCAACAAAAACCAATAACACTTTTATGAAAAATTACAAGACTTTCTGGAAATCGATTTTTTTGGCCTCGGCAATTCTGGCTTTCAACGCCTGCAGCGACGATGACGACAACGGCGGCGGCGGGTCAACGCCAAGCGGGACCTACGTGAAGGCAAAGGTTGACGGAACTACCTACGAGACTTTCAGGATCCAGGGTGTTTCGGCAGCAACGGCCATCTCTACGGGATCAGGTGACTCCAGGCTGATCATGATCGGCGGGTCGATTGACCAGAGCGGCACCAAGGCATGGTCGGTGAACCTGCTCGGCATCAACGCGACGGGCGAGTATCCGCTCAACGCCGATTCCAACAGCACCGTAGCCTATGTTGAAAACGGCACCGGCGTGAGCTACGACAACAGCAACTGTACCGGAACCGACGGAACCGTCAAGATCACCAAGCTTACCGACACTGAAGTGGAAGGTACCTTTAGCCTGGTGGGCAAGAACGATGAAGATTGCAGCATGGCAAAGACCATCACGCAGGGTTCTTTCCGCGGGGTATTCATGAACTAGCATCGATCAACATGAACAGACCGGGCCAAGGCCCGGTTTTTTTGGCACTAATCAATTTGAAAGAGACAATATTGCGTTTAATCCACAACAGGAGCATGATAATTTTTCTCATTGGGATCATCCTTGTCCTGACCGCGGCAATCGTGTTGCTTTGCATTGGCACGAGGCTGTCGCGCGAGGCGCATCGAACTGCCTCGGCGCGTTTCAGGGGCCGGATGGATTCGCTTTTGGAAGTGCAAAAGCACAATGGCGCGTTGTTGCTGGCCAACGAGGAACTCGACAGGTCGCTGCTCGATGCGCGCCGCGAACTGGACCGAATGCTCATCGAGGCGGCAACCGATCGGGCATCGTAACGCTTTTTTCATATTTTTATCAGCAAAACCATCGATGGCAATCAGGACGTTCGTGCTCATTCTCTTCTCGGTCATCGCATCGGCACAACAAAAACGCCTTATCGATTCCATCAACAACATCCCCATTGAGGTCGTGGTGGCAAACGGCGACGGGTATGAGGAAATTTATCTTAAAAATTCGGCCGATGCAAAAAGAGCGAATTATCCCCTCGGCCTCGCGCAATCGTACGCACGGCTCGCACTGATCCATTACTACCGCGGCAGGTATGAACTCAACGTAAAATACCGGCTGGACGCGATCGCGCTTTATGAAAAACTGGGATTGACGGCTCCTTTGGCAGATCAATACGGCGAACTGGGATATTCGATGAAGCGCCGCAACATGGCCAAGGCGCAGCAATACATGCAGAAAGGGATCAGGCTGGCCGAATCGGAAAGCCTGCTTGCCGAGAAACGCAAACTATATGATAATTACGGCGTGCTCAAGGAGATGCAGGGGCAGTTGGACAGCGCCCTGCTGTATTACCGGCGGGGGCTCGACATAAAGGAACAGGTGCGCGACAGCATCGGCATTCCCTACAGCCTGTCCAATATTGCGGGCATTCACGTGATGCGGCGGGAATTTGGCCAGGCCGAACCGCTTTACAAAAGGGCACTTGCCATCCGCCGGGCCACCAATGAACGTTTGGGCATTGCAGAAAGCCTGACCTTCATAGGTAATTTGTACATGGAGCAAAAAGATTATGCAAAGGCCATTGGTTATTTCGGCGAATCGCTGGAAGTCGCGCGGCGGCACGGATATGTCTATGCGGCGCAGACCTGCCATGCAAAACTCGCCGAATGCCACGAGAATCTCGGGAACCATGCGCTTGCCCTGGGCCATTTCAAGCGCTACGAAAAGTACAAGGACAGCATCACCAACCGGGAGACCAACCTGAAGGTCGCCGAAATGGAGGTCAGGTTTGAAACGCACGAGAAAGAACGCAGGCTGCTTGAGAACCAGGCCGAACTGGAACAGCGCAACATGTTGCTGGCAATCCTGGGCATTACGACGCTGTTCGTGGGCGTGACAGGGCTGCTCATCTATCGCCAGCAAAAGCTTCGCAACCGGCAAATGGCGCAGGAACACGAGCTCAAGAGCGCGATTGCACAAATTGAGACGCAGAACAAATTGCAGGAGCAGCGGCTGGCGATTTCGCGTGACCTTCACGACAACATCGGGGCGCAGCTGACCTTCATCATTTCGTCGGTCGACAATATCCGGTATGCATTCGATACCGACAACACCAGGCTCGGCAGCAAGCTGGAAAGCATTGCGCAATTTGCGCGGGAAACCATCATCGAATTGCGCGACACGATCTGGGCCATGAACCACACCGAGATCACGATGGAGGAGCTCGGCGGGCGTATTTCCAATTTTATCGAGAAGGCCAGCGAAAGCGGAAGCAATGCGGCATTCGATTTCACGCTTGACGAGTCGCTTCGGGACGTGAGGCTGACCTCGGGCGAGGGCATGAACCTTTACCGCACGATGCAGGAAGCCGTCAACAATGCCGTAAAGTACGCATCGGCACGGCATATCCGGATCGGGATTCGGCAGGAAGGCGAGGCTTTGATGATCGATATTCGGGACGATGGCAAGGGTTTCGACACAAGTTCGATGTCACGCGGCAATGGCATGGGCAACATGGCCCGCCGGATGGAGGCAATCGGTGCGAGGATCACAACATCATCAGTATTGGGTCAGGGAACCCACATCAGCATAGAATGGCCAAGGCCGAAATACCAAAATCATGACCAGACTCGCCATAGTTGACGACAATGCCTTCCTGCAGCGGGCCGTCGCCGAGAAACTTTCCTTTTTTGACGATATCGACATTCGGCTCACGGCATCGAATGGGCTCGAGATCCTGCAGATGTTGGACCAGAACCCCCACATCGACCTCATCCTGATGGACATCGAGATGCCGGTTTGCAACGGGATCGACGCAACCGCACTTGTCAAGCAGCGGCATCCGCAGATCAAGATCATCATGCTGACGGTTTTTGACGATGACGACAATATATTTTCGGCCATTCGGGCCGGTGCCGACGGTTACCTGCTCAAGGACGTCAATCCGCGCGAACTGCACCAGGGCATTCTGGAAACCCTCCGGGGCGGGGCCACGATGACGCCTTCGATCGCGCTCAAGACGCTTCGCCTCTTGCGCAATGCGCCCGCGAACCATCCGGAGCCCAAGATCGACTTCAGCCTGACGGCGCGCGAGACCGAGGTTCTGGAGCAGCTCAGCAAGGGGCTCAAGTATGACACGATTGCCGCGAATCTGTTCCTGTCGGCGGGAACGGTGCGCAAGCATATCGAAAATATTTATGCTAAATTGCAGGTCCATAACAAGATCGAAGCGATCCAGAAAGCCAGGAGCAACAACCTCATATGAAAATTGACCGGAAGACCGAGATCGTAAACTGCGCCGCACGGCTCTTCCGGGAAAAAGGTTACAGCGCCGTGACGATGCGCGACATCGCCAAAGCCCTGGACATCAAGGCAGCCAGCCTCTACAACCACATATCCTCCAAGCAGGAAATCCTCTCGCTGATGATCCTGTCCATCGCAGGCGAGTATACTTCGACCATCAAGGAAATCGCGTTGTCGGAACAGAGTGCCGTGGGAAAGATTGAAAGCGTCATCTCACTCCACATTGACATCACCGCGAGGAACGCCGATGCATTGGCGTCGCTCAATAACGATTGGATGCACCTGCCAGACGAACACCTTGCCAGTTTTTTGCAAATGCGCGAAGAATATGAACAGATTTTCAGGAAGTTTATCCGGGACGGAATGGCTGTGGGAGAACTTGCTCCAAGAAACGCCGAGGTCGTGATTTTTTCCATTCTTTCAACGCTCCGAACGCTTTACCTCTGGTATGGACGCAAGCCGGATTTCGCGCCGGAGATCCTGCGGAAAGACCTTCGGGACGTGTTGATCGATGGCATTCTGTAACGTTGGCCAAACTGCAGAATGGTGCTTACGGCACTGTCTGTCAGAATATTAAAATTTTGGTGCCACCGTTCAATTCTATCGGGAATTTACTAAATTTGCATATAGACTAACAACTGTTAGTTAAATTGATATGGCAAAGTTTCATTCGGTAAAAGTTTCGGATATCTATAAGGAAACCAAGGATTGTTCGGTCATTTCGCTGGACATCCCGCAGGAAATGCGCGAGGATTTCAAATATTCGCACGGCCAGCACCTTACTTTCAGGGCCATGATCGACGGACAGGACGTACGCAGGACCTATTCGCTCTGTTCGAGCCCCGTCGAGGAAAAGTGGCAGGTTGCGGTCAAGCGCATCGATGGCGGCAGGTTCTCGACTTATGTAAACGAAAATCTAAAGGCGGGCGATACGGTGGAAGTCATGCCACCAACGGGCGTTTTCTTTGCGCGGATCGAACCCGAAAGGGAAAAAAATTACATTGCCTTTGCCGCGGGAAGCGGTATCACGCCGGTGCTTTCGATCATGAAAACGCACCTGGCGCTGGAGCCCAAGAGCACTTTTAAACTCTTCTATCTGAACCGCAGCGTAAAGTCCATCATCTTCAAGGAAGAGATCGAGCAGCTGAAGAACCGCTATCTGGACCGCCTGGAAATCTTTCACTTCCTGTCAAAGGAACACAGGAACATTCCGTTGTTGAACGGCCGGTTTACCAAGGAAAAGATGGAAATGCTCACGCGACATATCATCGACGTGGGTACGATAAGCGAATGTTTCATCTGCGGTCCGGAGGAAATGATCTTCCTCATACGCGACGAACTCACGGCGGCCGGGCTGCCAAAGGAAAAGATTCATTTTGAACTGTTTTCGTCAGGGAATACCGAGGAAGACCGCGCACGCGCCAACCGCGTCATCGAAAATAAAACCGTGGGGACCGAGGTGACAATTATTGACGGTGGAAAAGAGTTCCATTTCACGATGGACGACGACTACGACAACATCCTTGACGGGGCGCTTGCCGCGGGGGCCGACCTGCCGTTCGCCTGCAAAGGCGGGGTTTGCAGCACCTGCCGATGCAAGGTCGTGGAAGGATCTGTCGAGATGAAGATCAATTACGCGCTTGATGAAAGCGATATCGCGAAAAATTACGTTTTAAGTTGCCAGGCCGTGCCCACATCGGGAAAGGTGGTGGTAGACTTCGGAGCTTAATTATGGCGTTTGGCCTGTCGACTGCCGAAAAGAATGACCAAGTATTTCGGCCGGCACTCAACAAACTGACAACTGATAACTGACAACTGACAACTAAGTTATGGACACAGCACAACTTGAAGCGAGATTCAATGCGAAGATCGCCAATGACGAAAAGATCGAACCGAAAGACTGGATGCCAGAGAAGTATCGCCAGACCCACATCAGGCAAATCTCGCAGCACGCGCATTCTGAAATCGTGGGCATGTTGCCCGAGGGAAACTGGATCACTAGGGCACCTTCGCTCCGGCGGAAGGTCGCGCTTCTGGCAAAAGTCCAGGACGAGGCCGGCCACGGATTGTACCTGTACAGCGCCTGCGAGACGCTGGGGATTTCGCGCGATGAATTGTACGAGCAACTGCATTCGGGTGCGGCGAAATATTCAAGCATCTTCAATTACCCGACGGTCACCTGGGCCGACATGGGCGCCATCGGTTGGCTCGTGGACGGCGCGGCGATCATCAACCAGGTTCCGCTCACCAATACCTCGTACGGGCCTTATGCGCGTGCGATGGTGCGTGTCTGCAAGGAAGAAAGCTTTCACCAGCGACAAGGCTTTGAGATCATGATGACCCTCGCACAGGGTACGCCCGAGCAAAAGGAGATGGCACAGGACGCGCTCAACCGCTGGTGGTGGCCTTCGATCATGATGTTTGGCCCCACCGATGCCGAATCCATCCACACCGAGCAGTCCATGAAGTGGAAGCTCAAGCGCAAGACCAATGACGAACTGCGCCAGATTTTCATCGACCAGACCGTTCCACAGGCAGAACTTATAGGCCTCAAGGTACCCGACCCGGACCTCAAATGGAACGAGGCGCGCAAAAGCTATGACTTTGGCGCCATCAACTGGGACGAATTCTGGCAGGTGGTCAAAGGCTACGGCCCGTGCAACAAACAGCGCCTCGACGCCCGCAAGACGGCTTGGGAAAAAGGGAAATGGGTGAGGGATGCGGCGATGGCGCATGCGGAAAGGGCTGTGACGAACGTCGTATGACAGATGAAAATTGACAAATGTCGAATGAAGAACGTCGAACGGTGTTCCAAGTGGCTATTAACGAAACGAGAGTATATAATAACAATTGATAATCAATACAGAAGGAGCCCGTTGATCGGCTCATTCGACATTTGACATTCTGACATTCGACATAACATATGAAAAACTGGCCTCTCTACGAAGTCTTTATTAGAAGCAAGAACGGACTTGAGCACCGCCATGCCGGTTCGCTCCACGCAAGTGATGCGACGATGGCGCTCGAGAACGCCCGCGATGTCTATACCCGCCGCATGGAAGGCGTGAGCATTTGGGTAGTTCCGTCCACGGCTATCACGGCCTCGAACCCCGAGCAGAACGGGGAATTTTTTGAACCCGCAATAGACAAAGCCTACCGGCACCCGACTTTTTATGAGTTGCCGGAGGAGCTTAAACATATGTGACGAATGTCGACCCGAGGTGCAGCCGAACTGTACGGAGCGCAGCGGAGTAAATGTCGAACGACCAATGACCGTTAGCAGGCACATTCATTTTCAAATCTTCAAATTTTCAAATCTTCAAATTCTCAAATTGAAATCCCTCGTCCAATACATCTACACCATCGCCGATAACGCCCTGATCCTGGGCCAGCGGCTTGGTGAACTCTGCGGCCACGGGCCCAGCCTTGAAACCGACATCGCGCTCACGAACATCTCGCTGGACCTGTTCGGACAGGTGAGAAGTTATTACCAATACGCGGCATCGGTCCTGGCCGACGGTTCAACCGAAGATACGCACGCCTTCCTTCGCAACGAGCGCCAGTATTTGAACGCGCTCTTGGCCGAGCAGCCCAATACCGATTTCGCCTACACCATCGGGAGGCAGTTTTTGTACGATGTGTTCCACGTCCAGTTGCTAACCGAACTTTCAAACTCAAAAGATGAGACCTTGGCCGCGATTGCGAAGAAAAGTTTGAAGGAAGTGCTTTACCACAGGCGATTTTCGTCAGACTGGGTGAAAAGGCTGGGCGACGGTACCGACGAAAGCCGGGAAAGGATGCAGGCTGCCATCAATGACCTTTGGATGTACACCAACGAATTGTTCGAGGTGACCGATGCCGAACGCGAAATGGCAGATGCGGGGATCGGTGTCGATGTGTCAAAGTTAAAAGATGCTTACTATAAAGAAGTGGGTTCGGTTTTGAATGAGGCCACACTCGAGATTCCGCAGGTGCAGTTTTTCCACAAAGGCGGGAAGCAGGGTGTTCATACCGAGAACCTCGGCTACATCCTGGCCGATATGCAATACATGCAACGCACCTTTCCCAACATGACCTGGTGATGACCGATATGGCCGTCCATATTGACCCGAAGCTCGCCGCGATACTGGAATCGGTTTCCGACCCGGAAATTCCGGTGCTTTCGATAATGGACATGGGCGTCGTGCGCAAGGCGGTCATGGATGGCGACCGAGCCGAAATCGAGATTACGCCCACCTATAGCGGATGCCCGGCAATGGATGTCATCGGCGATGATATCCGGTCGGCATTGAAAAGGGAAGGAATCGATGCCGTTGTAAAGCTGGTGCTTTCACCGGCCTGGACGACAGACTGGATCACCCCACGAGGACGGCAGGCGCTGGAAAAGTACGGCATTGCCGCGCCGCTCGAGGCCGACGCCGACAAGGACGCGCTCCTCGGCAATAAAAAACTTGTCAAATGCCCGCAATGCGGATCGCTCAATACAAAGATGGTGAGCCAATTCGGTTCGACGGCCTGTAAGGCGTTCTTCCAATGTGAGGCGTGCTTGGAGCCATTTGATTATTTCAAGTGTTTAAAATAGCGGTCAGCTGTCAGGGCTCTTGAGGAAATGTGAAGCTCTAGACTATTTACAAGATTGAAAAAGAAGTTTAAAATTTACTATAATCATGCTGAAAGCTGCCGGCTGACAGCTGAAAGCTATAAAATAATGAGTTCAATTCTAACCAACATCCAGGACAACATCGCGACCATCACCCTTAATCGTCCCGATGTATTCAACAGTTTCAACCGCGAGATGGCGCTGGCGCTGCAGGACGCCCTTGATAAGTGTGCCGATGATGAGGGCGTTCGCGCAATCGTGATAACCGGGTCAGGCAAGGCGTTTTGCGCGGGCCAGGACCTCAAGGAAGTCACTTCGCCCGACATCAATCCGGGATTCAGGAAGATTCTGGAGGAGCATTACAATCCCATCATCACACGCATCCGCACTATCGAGAAGCCGGTTTTGGCCGCAGTGAACGGCGTTGCCGCCGGCGCAGGGGCAAACATCGCTTTGGCTTGCGACATCGTCGTGGCCTCTGAATCCGCTTCGTTCATCCAGGCGTTCAGCAAGATCGGGCTCATCCCGGACAGCGCGGGAACGTTTTTCTTGCCAAGGTTGATCGGTTTGCAGAAAGCCTCGGCGCTGATGATGCTCGGTGACAAGGTCTCGGCACAGGAAGCCTTCAACATGGGGATGATCTACAAGTTCTACCCGGTGGCATTTTTCGAGGAAGAGATCGGCAAACTCGCGCACACGCTGGCCGAAATGCCGACCCACGCGCTGGCGCTCACCAAGAAGTTGCTCAACCGTTCGATGGTCAACAACCTGGAGGAACAATTAAAAATGGAATCCGACCTTCAGATCGAGGCCAGCGAGTCCCACGATTACAACGAGGGCGTGACGGCATTTGTGGAGAAGAGGGTGCCGAAGTTTCAGGGGAAATGACGAATGACGAATGTCGAACGACGAATGAAGTTATAAAGTTTGCAGGTTTATAAGGTTTCCTCTAAAGTTGCTTGGAACGCAATTGACACATTTTAATTCACTAAGGCTCATTCAGTCGCCTTTCAGGCTCGAGTCACATTAATTAATTGGTACATTGAAAAACATCGCCATCATCGGATCCGGAACCATGGGAAGCGGCATCGCACAGGTTGCGGCGCAGGCGGGTTGTCGCGTGAAATTATTCGACACCAATGCCGATGCGCTCAACCGCAGCAAGACGTCCCTTCTGAATTCGATGGCAAAACTCGTGGAGAAGGGCAAGATCGGTTCCGATGAATCTCTTCGCGTTCAGTCCAACATCAGCTATGTAACCGAACTTTCTGCGCTTGCCGATGCCGACCTGGTCATCGAGGCAATCGTTGAAAATCTCGATATCAAGAAAAAACTTTTCGCCGATCTCGAGGCGATTGTCAATCCCGAATGCATCCTGGCCTCGAACACGTCTTCACTTTCGATCGCGTCGATAGCTTCAGCTTGTCAAAAGTCAGAACGGGTTATCGGCATCCACTTCTTCAA
>SXQR01000003.1 GCA_005792865.1 Flavobacterium sp.
GGGCCGGAATTATGGCATTGATATTTTTCATCGTCGTGGTCAAGGCGTTTCCCGATGCCTTTCCAAACCGCGTCGATACCTGGATGTCGCGCATCGACAATTTCACCACCGACAAACCCGGCGAGGACGACTACCAGATCGAGAAAGCCAAGATCGCCATTGCGTCCGGCGGCATTTACGGCCTTGGCCCCGGAAAGAGTGTCCAGAAAAACTTCCTTCCCCAATCATCCAGCGACTTCATCTACGCGATCATCGTCGAGGAATACGGCCTCATTGGCGGGCTGGGCGTCATGGCGCTTTACCTGTTGCTGTTCTTCCGCTTTATCGTCGCGGCGCACAAGGCCAATTCCCTTTTTGGGAAATTGCTCGTGGTGGGCCTGGGTTTCCCCATTATCTTCCAGGCGCTCATCAACATGGCCGTCGCCGTGGAATTGCTTCCGGTAACCGGGCAGACGCTTCCGCTGATCTCGAGCGGGGGTTCTTCGGTGTGGATGACGTGCATCGCGCTGGGGATCATCATTGGCGTGACCAAGAAGGACGAGGAGATCGCTGAGGAAATCGCCGAGAAAAGATCGCGCGAGGAAATCCTGCAGCGCATGATCGATGCGCAGATCAGGCGCGAGGAAGAGGCCGAGGCCGCACTGCGCGCACAGGAAGCGGGCCTTGTTCCCGATTATTCAATTGAAGACAAGTCGAACCCGATGAACGCCGTCATTGGTAAATAATATGGCAAAACCGAGATTCATATTGAGCGGAGGAGGGACAGGCGGGCATATTTACCCGGCCGTCGCCATTGCCGACGAACTCAGGTCGCGGTTCCCCGATGCCGAATTCCTTTTTGTGGGCGCCAGCGACAAGATGGAAATGCAAAAGGTACCCCAGGCCGGCTACAGGATCATCGGTTTGTGGATCGCGGGCATCCAGCGCAAGCTCACGTTTCAAAACGCGATGTTCCCGCTCAAATTGATTTCAAGCCTCTGGAAATCGCGCAGCATCATCAATAACTTCAGGCCGGACGTGGTCATTGGCACTGGCGGATTCGCGAGCGGACCGCTGTTGCAAGCGGCCGTTTCGGCGGGGATTCCCACGTTGATCCAGGAGCAGAATTCGTATCCCGGGATCACCAACAAGCTCCTCGGGCGCAAGGCGAACCGGATTTGCGTTGCCTATCCCAATCTTGAAAGGTTTTTCCCGGCATCCAAAATCATCCTGACGGGAAATCCCGTGCGCCAGGACCTCATGGAACTTGACGGCAAGCGGACGGAGGGCAGGGAATTCTTCAACCTGGACCCCAACCGCAAGGTGCTGCTCGTCCTCGGCGGAAGCCTGGGCGCACGCCGCATCAACCAGCTCGTGGCCTCACAGCGGACCTTCTTCGCGGCAAACGGATTGCAGATCATCTGGCAGTGCGGCAAACTATATTTTGATGATTATCAAACTTTTGCGTCGGATGACGTGCGCGTGATGCCCTTCATCGAAAAGATGGACCTGGCGTACGCGGCTGCCGACATCGTGATTTCCCGGGCGGGCGCCTCATCGGTTTCGGAACTGTGCCTGGTAGGGAAGCCCGTGATCTTTATCCCGTCGCCCAACGTGGCCGAAGACCATCAGGCGAAGAACGCCAGGGCCATAACCGATGCGGGCGGCGCCATCATGCTGCGGGAATCGGAACTTGACACCCAATTTACGGTAACCTTCAGCGCCCTGATTGCCGACCAGGACAAGATGAACCAATTGCGCATCAACATCACCAAGCTCGCGATGCCCGACGCGACGCGCCGCATTGCCGACGAGGTGGAAAAACTCATCAAGCCATGAACCTGGACCAGATCAAGAACGTGTATTTCATTGGGATCGGCGGCATCGGGATGAGTGCGCTAGCCCGCTATTTCCGCCATTTGGGCAGGACGGTCACGGGCTATGACAAGACGCCCACGCACCTCACCGACGAACTTGGCGAGGATGGCATCGACATCCATTTCGAGGAACGCATAGACCTCATCCCAAAAGATTTCCTTCCAGAGAATACGCTGGTCATCACGACGCCCGCCGTCCCGATTACCCACGCCGAATGGAATTGGTTCATCGAGCGTGAATACGAGGTAAAGAAGCGCGCGGAAGTCCTGGGCATCATCACCAGGGACACCTTTTGTTTTGCGGTCGCCGGGACACACGGAAAGACCACGACTTCGGCGATCCTCGGGCACATCCTGCTCCAATCGGGCGCGGATGTCACCGCTTTTGTAGGCGGGATCGTCGAGAATTACCAGACCAACCTGATTGGCAAGGGGAAAACCATTACCGTGGTCGAGGCCGATGAATTCGACCGCTCGTTCTTGCACCTGCATCCCGATATCGCGTGCGTCACCTCAATGGACGCCGACCACCTTGATATCTACGGGGACAAATCGGCGATCGAGGATTCGTTCATGGAATTTGCGTCGCGCGTCCAGGACCGCAATGACCTGTTCGTGGCTGGATCACTTCCGCTTGACGGCAATAAAATCACAATTGAAGGCGATGGTGATTACCGCGCACAGAACATACGGCTGGAGCAGGGGCATTACGTTTTTGACGTCCAGTGCCCGGACCGGCTCATCAAGGAACTCCGATTCGGGCTTCCGGGGAAACATAACCTCATGAATGCAGTAATGGCTTTGGCGATGGCCCTAAAGTTTGGCACCCCGACCGATGCCATCGCTAAGGCCTTGCTGTCTTTCAAGGGGATCAGGCGCCGGTTTTCCTACCAGATCAAGACCGACGACCTTGTTTACATCGACGATTATGCCCATCATCCCACCGAGATCGACGCGGTGTACCAGGCCGTCCGCGAGCTCTATCCGGGCGAGGAGGTCCTGGCCGTTTTCCAGCCACACCTCTTTAGCCGGACACGCGATTTCGCCGACGGATTTGCGCGGAGCCTGTCGCAATTTGACCAGGTGATGCTGATGGAAATCTATCCGGCGCGCGAACTTCCCATCGAGGGCATCGACTCGAACTGGTTATTGCAAAAGATGGCAAACCCCAATCGCCAATTGGTTCAAAAAGAAGAGCTGATCGCCAAAATCGCGCAGAGCGGGAAGAGGATCATCGTCACAATTGGCGCCGGAGACATAGGCGAAATGGTCGATGACATAAAACATTCATTATCATGAAATTACTCAAATGGGGAAATATTCGGCTGGTGCTGATCGCGATGGCGGTCGTGTTCCTCTATTCGTTTTCCGGCAAACGAAACGAAATGAGGAAACTCAAGGCCTGCGAGGTCATTTTTACCGATTCGTCCAACCTCTTCGTGACCCGCGAGGTGGTTAATAAATTGTTAATAGAAAATGATTTGCCCGCGAATAGGGTCACTAAAGATAAAGTAGATTTGAACGAGCTGGAAAAGTCAATTAATAAGCACCTTATGATTGAAAAATCCGAAGTGTTTGTGAGTGTCGACGGTGTCCTCAAGGCAGTGGTCCAGCAAAAAACTCCCATAGCCAGAGTGGTGGGCGAATCCGAGACCTTTTATCTTGACAATAAGGGGAATAGGATGCCTTTGTCTGAAAATTTTTCCGCGCGCGTGCCCATCGTCACCGGCAGCGTCACACCGGATAAATTTGCCCCGCTGGCCGAGATGTTCAGGATGGTCCACGCCGACGATTTCCTGCGAAAAAACATCATCGGCGCGCAGGTTTCGCCAACGGGAAGTGTTAAAATGACGAGCAGGAATCACGCGTATGCGATCGATTTCGGGAAGATGATCAACATGGAGAGGAAATTCGGCAATTACAAGGCGTTCTACCAGAAAGCCGCCGCCGATTCAACGATAAACGCATATAAAACGATCAACCTGAAGTTTACAAGCCAGGTGGTGTGCACAAAATAAACGGGTATGGAAAAAGAGAATATTGCGGTAGGACTTGACATTGGCACCACGAAGATCGTGGCCATGATCGGGCGGAAGAACGAGTACGGCAAGCTGGAGATCCTGGGCATGGGCAAATCCAAGAGCCTGGGTGTCGCGCGGGGCGTCGTCAACAATATTACCCAAACCATCCAGTCGATCCAGCAGGCGGTCGCCGAGGCTGAGGCGGATTCAGGTTACAAGATCAAGGACGTCGTGGTAGGCATTGCCGGCCAGCACATCCGCAGCATCCAGCACAGCGATTACATTTCGCGCAACAATCCAGAGGAGGTCATCGGCGGGCAGGACATCCAGCAGCTGGTGGACCAGGTCAATAAACTCGCGATGTTGCCGGGCGAGGAAATCATCCACGTGCTTCCGCAGGAATTCAAGATCGACGGACAATCTGAAATCAAGGAGCCCATCGGCATGTACGGCGGTCGCCTTGAGGCCAGTTTCCACGTCGTGGTGGGCCAGGCGGCTTCCATCCGCAATGTGGGGCGCTGCATCCAGAGTTCGGGAATCGAATTGTCAGGCCTCACGCTTGAGCCGCTCGCTTCATCCGACGCGGTACTCAGCCAGGAAGAAAAAGAGGCCGGAGTGGCCCTGATCGACATCGGCGGCGGCACGACCGACCTCGCCATCTTCAAGGACGGCATCATTCGCCATACGGCCGTGATCCCTTTTGGTGGCAACGTGATCACCGACGACATCAAGGAAGGCTGCTCGATCATCGAGAAACAGGCCGAACTCCTGAAAGTAAAATTCGGTTCGGCATGGCCGGGCGAGAACAAGGACAACGAGATCGTTTCGATCCCGGGCCTCCGCGGACGCGAACCCAAGGAAATCTCGCTCAAGAACCTTTCAAAAATCATCCATGCGCGCGTGGTCGAGATCATCGAGCAGGTTTTTGCCGAGATTCGCGCCTATGGCCATGAGGACGCCAAGAAGAAGCTCATTGCCGGAATTGTCCTGACGGGCGGTGGCGCGCAATTGCAACATATAAAACAATTGGTGGAATACATCACCGGAATGGACACGCGCATCGGCTACCCCAACGAGCACCTGGCCGGCAATTCCAGTGAAGAGATCTCCAGCCCGCTTTACGCAACGGCCGTTGGCCTGGTGATGAACAGCATCGGCAACAGGACGCAAAGCGCGGTCCCCGTTGAAGCCGTTAAGCCGCAACCGACCGTGCAATTCCAGCCCCAGCAGGTCCCCGAACCCGTCGTGGAAACGGTGGTTTCCCAGGCGCCACCGGTAGTGGAAAGAGAGCCTGAAACCACCGAAAACAAGATCCGCAGGTCGTTTTTTGACCGCTATGTGGACAAGATCAAGGAGTTCCTTGACAACGCCGAATAGTTAATTACTTAGTGAATAACTAAAATTTTCAAATCGGGCGCAGCCTGAATGATTGAGGTAATTTTCAAGTAGGCCAGTACAAGCAAAGCAAAACACAGAATCAAATACCCATAGTTATGAATAGCAACACAGATTTCGGAAGCATTTCATTCGATCTGCCGAAGAACCAATCCAACGTGATCAAGGTAATCGGCGTAGGCGGCGGTGGCAGCAACGCGATCAACCACATGTTTAAGCAAGGGATCAAGGGCGTGGACTTCATCGTCTGCAACACCGATTCCCAGGCGCTGCAAAACAGCCCCGTTCCCAACAAGATCCAGTTGGGCGTACACCTTACCGAAGGTCTTGGCGCCGGCGCGAATCCCGAGGTAGGGCAGCAATCGGCACTGGAAAGCATCGCCGATATTGAAAAAATGCTCGACAGCAACACCAAAATGGTTTTCATCACGGCCGGTATGGGCGGCGGTACGGGAACCGGTGCTGCACCTGTCATCGCGCAACTTGCCAAGGAAAGGGACATCCTGACTGTGGGTATCGTCACCATCCCGTTCCAGTTTGAAGGCAAGGTCAGGCAGGACCAGGCGCTCAACGGCGTCGAAAGGCTTCGCAAGCAGGTGGATTCCCTGATCGTGATCAACAACAATAAACTGCGTGAGGTATATGGTAACCTCGGTTTCAAGGCCGGTTTTTCCAAAGCCGATGAAGTCCTCGCCACCGCTTCCCGCGGAATCGCCGAGGTCATCACGCACCACTACACGCAGAACATCGACCTTAAAGATGCCAAGACCGTGCTTTCCAACAGCGGGACCGCGATCATGGGTTCGGCGATGGCGCTGGGAGAGAACCGTGCGAAGGAGGCTATCGTTGCCGCTCTCGATTCGCCGCTTCTCAATGACAACAAGATTTCCGGGGCCAAGAACGTGTTGCTCTTGATCGTGTCGGGAACCCACGAGATCACGATCGACGAGATCGGCGAGATCAATGACCACATTCAGGCAGAGGCGGGATACAACGCGAACATCATCATGGGTGTAGGTGAGGATGATACCCTTGGCGACGCCATTGCGGTGACCATCATCGCGACCGGTTTCAACATTGAGCAACAGAGCGAAATCGTCAATACCGAGCCGAAGAAAATCATCCACTCGCTTGAAACCGAGCAAAAGATCGTACAGGAGCTGACGCCAAAAAAGACGGTCCCAGCTTTTGAGTTTGAGCCGGCAAAACCGGAAGTGGAGGAGAAAATCGTATTTGAACTGATCGAGGAAGAGGCGCCTGCGAGGCCCACATTTGAAATGGACCTTGTCCCGACCTCGGAGTTCATCAAAAACCTTGACGTGACCTTTGAAATCGTTTCGCCGAGTTTTGACCAGGATGAGTTCTTCATCACCGCCGAGACACGCGAGATTAAGGTTGCGGAGCCCCAGGTTGTCAAATATGAGGCGCCGGCGCTGTCATTCGATCTGCCGATCGCGCAGGCTGAACCGGTACAGGAGAAGATCATGTTTGAATTGACCGAGGAAACACGCGCAATCGATGTGAAGGACCCCGTACAGGTGATCCCCGTGACCGAGGTGACCGAAAGCGGCGTAATCAAATACAGCCTTGAACAATACATGGAACTCGAGGCCGACCTGCTCAACTCGAAGCCTGCAGCGAAAGTGGCGGAGCCCGTAGCGCCCGAACTTGACCTCACCGTCCGCAAGGTGGAGGAAACCACCAGGTTCTCGCCTGCCTTTGAAGATGTGTCGCCGATGGAAATGACCATCGAGGAAACGTTGAAATTCCGTGCCGACGAGCGTCGCAAGAAACTAAAGGAGTTCAATTACAAGTTCCACAACTCCACATCGAAGATCGAGGAATTCGAGCGCGAGCCTGCGTACAAGCGTTCGGGCGTGGATCTTTCGGCATCGCGCACGGTCAATGGCAATTCGCGCATGTCGCTTGGAACCGATAGCAACGACGATCCGCAACTGCGTTCAAACAATTCGTTTTTGCACGATAATGTAGATTAATACCTGACCATAATAAACCCTGAACCCGGAATTGTAAAATTTTCCGGGTTTTTTGTTTTTGGGCATCCATATTATTTTATTTTTGGCGGCTGTAACCTAAAACAAAATATGAAAAACGTTAAAACAATGGCTGTGATTGCCCTCACCGTAGGTCTTTCACACGCTTCGCAAGCCCAATTGGGCAACATGGTCAAAAGGGCTGCCAAGGAAACTGCGGTCAAAGAA
>SXQR01000060.1 GCA_005792865.1 Flavobacterium sp.
CAATTTTTCTTCGCTGACAAGTGCCGATTGCGAATAGATCTCCTCGGCCAGTGCTGCGGCGTTCATTGATTCGGCGCCGGCGGGCAGGAACTGCTTTGGTGTCTGTTTGAGGTAGATGTCGATGGTTTGCTTGAAGACGTCGCGGTCCACATTGGCGTTGAAGTCCTTGTAGAATTCGCCGATGCCGGCCAGCAGGTTGTTCTTTCGGTCGGTGAAAGCCTGTGCGCCGCGCGCGTCCATGGCCTGTTCGAGTTGGTAAAGCCTGTAGCCAACGGTGGTCAGCTCGGTATTGCGCAGGAACACCTCGCTAAAATAATCGCGGGCCAGGGCGTAAGGCGCGATTTCGGCGTATGCCTTGTCAAAATCAGCAAGCAGGTTGCCATACTGGGCCTGTTTGCCGGCCTTGGCGACCTTTTGTTCAAATTCTTTCTCGTACTGGCGCTTGATGTTTACCGCACCCGATTTCTTGAGGCCCTTGGTCTCGCCGATCCATTTTTTCCAGTAGTTGGCCACGCTCGCATATTTGGAAGCGTACTGGATCTTGATCGCATTGTCCTTGCGCATGTAGCCGTCCTGCACCTTGAGCGCGGCGTCCCGCACGGCAATCTTGGCCGGGTTGAGGTTGTTGATGACCTGCTCTACCGCGAAGGCAGGAAGGTATTCGGTGGTGCGGCCGGGATAACCCATGACCATTGTAAAATCATTTTCCTTGACTCCGGCGGTCGAAACCGGGAAATAATGTTTGGGCACGTACGGCACGTTGTCCTTTGAATATTCGGCGGGGCGGTTGTTCTTGTCGGCATAGACGCGGAAAAGCGAAAAATCACCCGTATGCCTTGGCCACACCCAGTTATCGGTATCCGAACCAAACTTCCCAATGGAAGACGGCGGTGCGCCCACCAGGCGGATGTCCTTGAAGGTTTCGGTCACGAAAAGCAGGTATTGGTTGCCGTCAAAAAAGTTGCGTATCCTGTTCTCCTGCCAGGCTTCCTTGGCAAATGAATTGGTGACCGACGAAATGTTCTCCTGGATTTTCTTCTGCTTGTCGGCTTCGGATGAGAGCGCTTCGGTGCCGGCGAGGACCTGCGCGGTCACATCCTCGATCTTGACCACAAAGGTCACGACGACGCCCGGGTTTGGAAGTTCCTCTGCCAGGCTCATGGCCCAGAATCCGTTGGTGATATAGTCCTTCTCTACCGACGAGTGGCTCTGGATCTGGTCAAATCCGCAGTGGTGATTGGTGAGCAACAGGCCCTTTGGTGAAATCATCTCGCCGGTACAACCGCCGTTGAATTGCGGCACCGCGTCCTTGATTCCGGGTTTGTTGGCATCGTAGATATCGGCGGCGCTGATTTTCATGCCCAGGTTTTTCATCTCGGTCTCGTTCATGCCCTTGAGCAGCGACGGGACCCACATGCCGCCCTGCTGGGCCTGCACCTGCACGATAAAAAGCAATAGCGCTAATCTTAGAATTCTCATATGGTCAAATTAAATTAGTATTTGAATGGGGTATGTCGCCGCGTTGCTCCAAATGTTTCATGATGGCGTCCACGGCCTTGGTGTTCATGGCGACGAAAGTGCCACAGATGCTTCCCTTTTCGGCACGGTAGCGCGAATCTGCCGCCAATTCCCCGAGGGCTTTTGCAAGTGACCCCGCATTGTTTACCGGTATGCAGCCGCCCAGCCGTACCAATGCCGATGCCTCGGCAAAATGCGAGTAGTTGGGCCCGACGACCACCGGGATCCCAAACGCGGCCGGTTCCAGCACATTGTGCACGCCCGGGTTGCCAAAGCCGCCGCCCACGTATGCGATGTCGGCATAACTGTAGATCTTGGTCAGGATGCCGATGGTGTCGATGATGAAGATACGGAAATTTGAGAGCAATTTGCCCTGCATTTCCGAATACAATATCACCTCGTCAGGAAACGCGTCCTTCAAAAACCGGATTTGGTCCGGTTTGATGTTGTGCGGCGCAATCACGTAGCGCGTATCCGAAAGGTCTTCGCGTATCACGGGAACCAGGATTTCCTCGTCTTTAGGCCAGGTGCTGCCGGCCACGACCAAAAGCGACGCGCCCTTGAAATCATCGATGAACTCGAGGTTGTTGTCGCGCGCCAGGATGTCGGCCACCCGGTCAAAACGCGTATCGCCCGAAACCGTGACGTTTTTATTTCCTATCCGTTCCAGCAAGCCGCGCGAGGAATCGTTCTGCACAAAAAAATGCGTAAAGGCCCCAAGGGCGCGCCGGTAAAATCCGCCATACCATTTAAAGAAGGCCTGGTCCCCGCGGAATATCCCTGAAATGAGGAATGTCGGCACCCTGCGCAATTCCAGCTCGCGCAGGTAATTTGGCCAGTATTCGTATTTGATGAAAAACGCCATTTGCGGCCGCAGCGCCTTGATGAAACGGCGTGCATGGGCTGCAGTGTCCAGCGGAAGGTAAAGCGTGAGGTGCGCGACCTTGTTGTTTTTGCGGACCTCGTATCCCGAGGGCGAAAAGAAAGTCAGGATCAATTTGTGGTGCGGGAAGCGGGCGCGAATTTCCTCCATGACGGGAAGCCCCTGCTCGTATTCGCCCAGTGATGCGGCGTGGAACCAGATCACCTGGTCATTTTTGCCTATTGCATCCTCCAGCCGGCGAAAAACATCCTTCCTTCCGTTCACGAACAGTTTCATCTTTGGGCTGAACAGGGCCAGGATTTGCAAGGCAGCCGCCGCCGCCACGGTGATGAGGTTGTAGAGGAAGTACATTGGGCGCTAATTTACGAAGGTTTTAAGTAAGGGTCATGCGTTTGCTTATTAATAGGAAACTTTACAACCTGCAACTTAACAACCTGCAAACTTCTTAACACTTTCCTTCGTAAATTTGCCGCTCAATATTCTTCAGATGAAAAAAATCCAGATGGTCGACCTCAAAGGCCAATACGATAAGATCCGCGAGACCGTGGACGCATCCATTGCGGAGGTACTTGAAAATACCGCCTACATCAACGGCCCGCGCGTGCATGCCTTCCAAAAGAAACTGGAGGACTATCTCGGCGTGAAACACGTGATCCCGTGCGCCAACGGCACCGATGCGCTCCAGATCGCCATGATGGGACTGGGGCTCGAGCCAGGCGACGAGGTCATCACCGCCGATTTTACCTTCGCGGCCACGGTCGAGGTCATTGCGCTGCTCAGGCTGACGCCAGTCTTGGTCGATGTCGATGCAGACACCTTCAATATTTCCATTGAAGCCATCAAAAAAGCGATCACGCCCAGGACAAAGGCCATCGTGCCGGTCCATCTTTTTGGACAGGCCGCCAACATGGATGCGATCATGGAAATCGCACGGGAGCACAATCTTTTCGTGATTGAAGACAATGCGCAGGCGATTGGCGCGAATTACCGGCATAAGGACGGATCCAAGGCCAAGGTCGGCTCCATCGGGCATGTCGCATCGACGTCGTTTTTCCCGTCAAAAAACCTGGGCTGCTACGGTGACGGCGGCGCCATTTTCACCAATGACGATGCCCTGGCGCACACGCTTCGCGGGATCGTCAACCACGGCATGTATGAGCGGTACCACCACGATGTAGTGGGCGTCAATTCACGTTTGGATAGCATCCAGGCCGCGGTGCTCGAGGCCAAACTTCCCCATCTCGACCAATATAATGAGGCACGTCAAAATGCCGCCCAAAAATATTCCGAGGCACTCGCCAACCATCCGGGAATCGTCCCGCCCGTCATCACCGGCGATCGCGACAGCCACGTTTTCCACCAATACACGCTCCGCATTACCGGCGGCGACCGCGACGGGCTCATGAAGCACCTGTTGGACAAGGGCATTCCGTGCGCGATCTATTACCCAATCCCGTTGCATGCGCAAAAGGCCTATCGCGACAGCCGATACCGCGAGGAAGATTTCCCCGTGACCAACCAATTGTGCCGCGAGGTGCTGTCCCTGCCCATGCACACCGAACTCGATGACGAACAAATTGCGTTCATCACGGCGTCGATTCTCGAATATTTAAAGTAATTTGTAGCTGTTTCCCGCTCGCGCCTTAATCTCTCCGCTTCGCTGCGAGGATACCGGCTTGATCGGGGCTAGGGCAATCCGTCAATAAACAAACCAATACCAGCCATGAAGATATTAGTAACAGGGGGACTCGGATTCATCGGGTCGCACACCGTGGTCGAACTCCAAAACAAGGGTTTTGAGCCCGTCATCATCGACAATCTGTCCAATTCGTCCATCGATGTCCTGGACGGCATTGTCGCCATTACGGGAAAGAAACCCATTTTTGAGCAGATGGACCTGCGGGACAAGGCGGCCGTTTTGGATTTTTTCGCGCGGCATCCCGATATTACGGGCGTGATCCATTTCGCGGCATCGAAAGCCGTCGGCGAAAGCGTCGAGAACCCGCTCCTTTATTACGAAAACAACATCAACACGCTGGTTTACCTGTTGCAGGAACTGTCCAAAAAACCATCGGCACATTTCATTTTCAGCTCCTCTTGCACGGTTTACGGCCAGGCCGAGAAGATGCCCATCACAGAGGACGCATCGGTACAACCCGCCATGTCGCCCTACGGCAATACCAAACAGATCGGCGAGGAAATCATCAGCGATACCTGCAAGGTGACGCAGATCAATTCAATTTTGCTGCGTTACTTTAACCCGATCGGCGCTCACCCCACCGCTCACATTGGCGAATTGCCCATCGGTGTTCCGCAAAACCTGGTGCCCTTCATCACCCAGACGGGAATGGGGCTGCGGCAGGAACTCTCGGTTTTTGGCGACGATTACCCCACCCCAGACGGAACGTGCATCCGCGACTACATCCATGTGGTGGATCTGGCCAAGGCACACGTAGTCGCCTTGCAGCGGCTGATCGAGGGCCGGAATTCAGAAAAGGTTGAGACCTTCAACGTGGGGACGGGAAAGGGTTCGTCGGTACTGGAAGTCATCAACGCCTTTGAGAATGTCAGCGGCAAAAAACTTCCGTACAAGATCGTCGGCCGCCGGGAAGGCGACATAACCTCGGCCTACGCCAATACTGACAAAGCCAACAATGTCCTGGGCTGGAAAGCCGAGTCAAGCCTTGAGGAATCGCTTGCAAGTGCGTGGAAGTGGGAGCAGAAAATCAGGGGATAGACGAAATTATATATTATAAATTGGTGGGAGAGAAGCAATTAATTGAAATTGTTTCTGTCTTTAAAGCGTGCCTTTTGAAATTTCTGCATTGTACTTTTCCTCATTGGGCATCAACGAAGCCATGTAAAGGATAATCGGAACGCCCAGGAACAGGTAGTCTGGAAGCACCATCAAAAATATGAAGGCGGCCGCTTCCAGAATGGCCCACCTGACCAGGTTCGCCCGTTGGTACAGTGCCAGTTTTTCTGCGGTGCTTTGCCCGGGATCAATGTTTTCAAGTAACTTCTTGTACATAAAGTGGCTTAATACCCCTGCGGCAATCGGAATGACCGCGTAGGTGAATTGTTCGGCGCCCATAGCGATATTTGAAAGCTTCCTTAAAAGATCCCCGGCAAAAATATAGGCCATAAGTACGCCCGCGCAAAGCGCAAGGTGAATGATCTTGAGTGTCTTGAAATTTGACCTGATCTCCTGATTTGCTGTCTTCATGTCGTTTTTTATGATCGATCGTTAATTTGCGCCAGCGACTTCGGCTTCCTTGTCAATCTTTTTGACCAGGCCTTGCAGTACATTTCCGGGACCGACTTCGGTAAACAAGGTCGCGCCGTCGGCAATCATCTGCCTGACCGTCTGTGTCCATTTGACCGGGGCGGTGAGCTGCGTGATCAGGTTTTTCCGAATTTGTTCGGGGTCTTGGACGGCGCTGGCCGTGACATTCTGATAAATGGCACAGATTGGTTTTGCAAAATCGGCTTTTTCGATGGCGGCGGCCAACTCCTCGCGGGCCGGTTCCATCAATGGCGAGTGGAACGCGCCGCCCACCGGAAGCACGAGCGCCCGCTTGGCTCCGGCAACACGCATCGCCTGGCAAGCCATTTCCACGGCCACCGTCTCGCCCGAAATCACAAGTTGGCCCGGACAGTTGTAATTGGCGGGGACCACGATCCCATCGGTCGTGGCACATATTTCCTCCACGATATGGTCATCCAACCCAAGGACCGCTGCCATTGTTGAAGGTTTTATCTCACAGGCCTTTTGCATGGCCAGTGCACGGGTCGAGACCAACCGGAGGCCTTCTTCAAATGACAAACCGCCTGCCGCCACCAGCGCCGAAAACTCACCCAGCGAGTGTCCCGCCACCATATTGGGCTTGAAGGATTCATTCATCGTTTTTGCCATGATGACCGAATGCAGGAAAACCGCCGGTTGCGTGACGCGTGTCTCCTTGAGCTGGTCGGCGGTGCCTTCAAACATGATGTCGGTGATGCGGAAACCGAGTATCGCGTTGGCGCGTTCAAACAATTCCTGTGCAAGGTCCGACTGCTCGTAGAGCTCTTTGCCCATTCCGGTGAATTGGGCGCCTTGCCCCGGGAAGATGTATGCTTTCATTTGAATTTTTTAGGTTTTAAAAATACGGAAATGTTTGGAAATGCACGGACAAGATTGCATCGGTTCCCACAAAAAGAATTTTATG
>SXQR01000061.1 GCA_005792865.1 Flavobacterium sp.
AAATAAATATGGCCCAACCGCCCGAAGGAGTTTCGGGAGAGGGTTTTTTTGCCACCAAACTCAGCGACGTCGTGGGGCTGGCGCGTGCCAATTCGCTTTGGCCGCTTCCGTTCGCGACCTCTTGCTGCGGAATCGAGTTCATGGCGACCATGGCCTCGCATTATGACGTGGCGCGTTTTGGTTCGGAGCGGATGAGTTTCTCCCCGCGCCAGGCCGACATGCTGCTGGTCATGGGTACCATTGCCAAGAAGATGGCGCCGATCCTCCGCCAGGTATACGAACAGATGGCCGAGCCCCGTTGGGTGATCGCCGTTGGTGCGTGCGCCTCGTCGGGTGGTATTTTCGATACGTATTCGGTTTTGCAGGGCATCGACAAGGTCATTCCCGTGGACATTTACGTTCCCGGCTGCCCGCCGCGTCCGGAGCAGATCCTCGACGGCATCATGCGCCTTCAGGAACTCGTGAAGTCCGAATCGGTACGCCGCCGCAGCTCGCCCGAATATACAGAACTGCTGGCATCCTATAACATCAAGTAACACATGGCACTGGAAAACGCGGCAATACAAAATACCCTTCAGGACCGTTTCGCATCAGCTGTAAGCGATTTCAATCAGATCCACGATATCCTGACCTTTGAGGTCGAGGCTTCGCAGATCGTTCCCGTCATGACTTTCCTGCGGGACGATAAGACCCTGCGCTTTAATTTCCTGACCGACCTTTGCGGCATGCATTTTCCCGATGCCGACCAGGCCCGACAGTTTTCGGTCGTCTATCACATGCACAACTGGATGGACAATGTCCGCATCCGCATCAAGTGCTACCTCCATGGCGAAAATCCCGAAATCGATACGGTGACGGGGCTTTTTGCATCGGCCAACTGGCAGGAACGCGAAACATACGATTTTTACGGCATCATCTTCAAGGGACATCCGCAGCTCAAACGCATCCTGAACATGGATGAGATGGTCTCCTTCCCGATGCGCAAGGAATTCCCGCTTGAGGACGGGGGCCGTACCGACAAGGACGACCGCTTTTTTGGACGAACCACCGATAACTGCTAACCATGTCAGATCTTTTACTCACGCCCGAAGAGCGATACGCAGGCATCATCAAAAAACGCCAGAACGAAGACGGCGCCGAACTTTCGATTCTGAACCTTGGTCCCACCCACCCGGCGACGCACGGCATTTTCCAGAATATCCTCCTGATGGACGGCGAGCGCATCATCGACGGTGAAGGCACCGTGGGCTATATCCACCGCGCTTTCGAGAAGATCGCAGAGAACCGTCCGTTTTACCAGATCACCCCGCTGACCGACAGGATGAATTACTGCTCGTCGCCCATCAACAACATGGGCTGGTGGATGACGCTTGAAAAGGCGCTCAATGTCGAGGTTCCCAAACGCGCACAGTACCTTCGGGTAATCGTGATGGAACTGGCCCGCATCGCCGACCACATCATCTGCAACTCGGTTCTGGGTGTCGATACGGGAGCCCTGACCGGCTTTTTGTACGTATTCCAATACCGCGAAAAAATATACGAGATCTACGAGGAAATCTGCGGCGCGCGCCTAACCACCAACATGGGGCGCATTGGCGGATTCGAGCGTGAATGGAGCCCGTTGGCATTCAAGAAACTCGACGAATTCCTTGAAGAATTCCCAGCCATCTGGACCGAGTTTGAAAATCTGCTCACCCGCAACCGGATTTTCATGGACCGTACCATCGGCGTGGGGCCAATCTCGGCCGAACGCGCCATGAGCTACGGGTTTACCGGGCCCAACCTTCGCGCTGCCGGCGTCGATTACGACATCCGCGTCATGCAGCCTTACAGTTCTTACGAGGATTTTGAATTCAATGTCCCGGTAGGGCAATCGGGCGATACCTATGACCGTTTTTGTGTACGGAATGCCGAGGTTTGGGAAAGCCTTTCGATCATCAAACAGGCCCTGGCCAAATTGCCGGAAGGGCCGTACCACGCCGACGTCCCGGATTATTACCTGCCGCCAAAAGAAGAAGTTTATCACAACATGGAAGCGCTCATCTACCATTTCAAGATCGTGATGGGTGAGGTTCCCGTTCCCGTGACCGAAGTTTACCATGCGGTGGAAGGCGGTAATGGCGAGCTTGGGTTTTACCTGGTCACCGACGGGAGCCGTACGCCTTACAGGTTGCATTTCCGCAGGCCGTGCTTCATTTATTACCAAGCCTTCAACGAGATGGTGCAGGGGCAGATGCTGTCGGATGCGATCGCGACACTGTCGAGTTTGAACGTGATCGCCGGCGAATTAGACGCATAGCTTTATGGAACAAACACACATCAAACAGGAAATCAACATCACCGAAGCACTTCGGGCCCGCATCGACGAGCTTTTGTCGCATTATCCTGAGGACAGGAAGAAATCGGCGCTGCTGCCGGTGTTGCACGAAGTCCAGGACGCGCACGACAACTGGCTGTCGATTGAATTGATGGACAAAGTGGCCGAAATACTCGAAATCAAGCCCGTAGAGGTTTACGAGGTCGTCTCCTTCTATACGATGTACAACCGCAGGCCTGTTGGAAAATTCATGTTCGAATTCTGTCAGACTTCGCCATGCTGCCTGCGCGGTGTTGAAAACCTGATGGATTATACTTGCGAGAAACTGGGCGTTGGTATTGGCGAACCCACTCAGGACGGCATGTTCGAGGTACGAGGTGTTGAATGCCTCGGCGCGTGCGGCTATGCACCGATGATGCAGATTGGCGACTATTACCACGAAAACCTCACAAAGGAAAAGATAGACCAGCTTATTTTGGACTGCCGCGAAGGCAAAATCAAATTACAGGGATGAGCATGAAAATATTATTGGACAAAATAAATGTCCCCGGCATTCTGCACTATGACGTCTATCGCCAAAACGGCGGGTACGCAT
>SXQR01000062.1 GCA_005792865.1 Flavobacterium sp.
TCCGCAACGGGCCTGCGGAATTATTCACGAGCGCATCAAAAATGGACGTAATTCTCAGCGTTACGTTGTGTGCCTGGAACGCATTGGCAAAATTCGCTGCACCGGCAAGATCCTGCTGAATGTAAAAGGCGAATTGTCACCAATGCCGCCGGGGGCACGCATAATCTTTGAAACGCGCTTTGTTCCCAATCGCAATCCGTTAAATCCAGGGCAATTTGACTACAAAAGTTATCTTGAAAATCAAACCATCCACGCGCAGGCTTACGTGGAATCGTCTTCGCTTATCGCCGGTGCAAGCGCGGGGGGCTGGCGTTTCCACTTTGACCGCGTTCGGCAAAGGGCTATGTCGGGCATCGCGGCTTCAGGAATGACGGCCGATGCTATGGCCGTACTCAATGCCTTGGTATTGGGACAGCGCCAGGAACTGGACCGCGGTCTCATTCGTGACTATGAAATCGCGGGTGCGGTGCACATCCTGTCAGTATCGGGACTTCACGTCGGGTTCGTAATGATGGCAATCGGAATGCTTTTGCGCCCGCTCCCCAAAAATGCACACGGCCGAGTGACAAGACTGCTCGTCCAATGGTCATGCCTGTGGGGATTTGCGGCGTTGACCGGCCTTTCGCCGTCGGTGGTGCGGTCGGCGGCAATGTTCTCCCTGTTGGCAGCAGGCGAATCGTTGCGCAGGCCGCAAAACAGGTTTCACACGTTGATGGTATCGGCGTTGCTCATCTTATTGGCCGACCCCTCGCTCTTGCGTGATGTGGGTTTTCAATTAAGTTATGCAGCCGTAATTTTCATCGTTTGGCTCTACCCCCGATTGCGCGAAATCTGGAGCCCTGGAAACGCCTTGCTGCAATATATAAGGGACATTCTTGCGGTTTCAATCGCGGCACAGGCGGGAACGCTCCCGTTGTGCCTCTATTATTTCCACCAATTTCCGGGACTTTTCCTTCTAACCAATCTGGTCGTGATCCCTTTGGTGACCATAATTATGCTCCTTGGATTGCTTGTCATTGCCATCGCTATCTTTACGCCCGTTCCCAAACCCTTGATCGCGATTATCGAAAACTGCATCAGGTTGATGAACGGCGCCATTTCAAAAATCGCATCGGTAGATAAGCTTACATTGCCAGACCTGCCATGTACGCTCAATATGGCAATCGCATTATCAATTGTAATTTGCGCAATTTCATTCCTGATCTGGCGTCCGACAAAACAAAGGGCAATCGCAACGATTGTTGCGGTGTTACTGTTCCAGGCGACGGTACTCCATGATAGGCGACGCGCATTTTCAACATCGGAACTCATTGTTTTCCACGACAGGAAATCCCACGCGATCGCGGTACGCCATGGCCGGATTATCAAAGCCTCTTGCGATTCACCGAACGAGTTTTTGCTAAGGCCCTACAGGATTCAGGCGCTCGCCGATAAACAATTGGCCGCGCCCGCCTCCGCACTCCTTTACTTTGCTGGAAAAAAGATCCTGGTCGCGCGAAAAGAAACGGCATGGGCCAACGTGCGACCCGATATCCTGATACTTACCGGATCCCCAGAAATGAACCTCGAGCGGGTCCTTGAGCAATCTAGACCGCAAGTGATCGTCGCCGATGGCACAAACTTTAAGTCCTATGTTAGAAGATGGTCAACAACCTGCCAAAAAAAGAAAATCCCTTTCCACTCCACGAGCGAAAAGGGATATTTCAAAATTTCGGGATGATTATTTCCCTATGATCTTATTTGCGCCTTCAAGCCACTTTGACGGGCCGCCGGCGACATATCCGGTACTGCCCAGGCGTTCAAAAGTCAGCTTGCCGTCCTTTCGGGTGGCATTGGCGATCCAAACGGTGGGATAACCCTGCACCTGGAAGGCCTGCTGCATTTCCATATTTTGTTTTTGCAATTCGGGGGTCATCGGTGAACGGCGAGGAAAGTCGAGTTCTACGAGTACCACGTTTTCCTTGGCCCAGGCGGCAAATTCCGGGGTCTTCAAGACTTCCTTCTGGAGCCGGATGCACCAACCGCACCAGTCACTTCCGGTGAAGAACAAAAGTAGCGGCTTCTTGGTCTTGGCCGAAATCTCGGCGGCTTTGTTCAAATCTGTGTGCCAGGCGATATCCTGGGCTTGTGCGGCAAATGAGCCGGCCACGAGAAACAACGTTAGGATAAATTTTTTCATAATGATTTTTTATGCGCGCCGCATTTGGCAAATACGGTGCCGAAAATTAGCGATTTATTTGACATCCTGCATCAGTTTTTTGACCCATGGCGCGAGCAGGATAAGGGCTACGCCGGCAATGGCCGCATAAATGGCCAAAACCTTGTATCCTTCGGTATAGACTTCAAGTTGCTGGAGGTTGGTGAGCCCCTGCGAATCCTGTGCGATCCCGGCGCCCAGAAGCCCGGCGAAATATTGCCCGTAGGCACTCGCCAGGAACCACATGCCCATCATGACAGCCTGCATCCGCGCGGGAGAAAGTTTGGTCATGGCCGACATCCCTATTGGCGACACGCACAATTCACCAAATGTGATCACCAGCCAACCGAGCGTGAAAATATCAAGCGAAGTGACGCCCTGCAGATCGGCGAAAAACCTCGTGTAATAAAATACGTAAAACCCGCCCGCAAGGAACAGGAAGCCCAGCCCGAACTTCACGATCGTATTGGGCTCGACCCTGCGGCGCGCCATGAACAGCCAGACCATTCCCACCAGCGCGGCGAATATGATCACGAAAAGTGAATTGGCCGAATTGTTCACCCCGTTGGGATCGACTTCCACCCCTAATAACGTGTTTTCCAGGTTGTTCGCCGCGAACAGGCTCAGCGATCCGCCGCTTTGTTCAAAAAACGCCCAGAAGACGATGGAGAAAAGGATGAAGATCAGGGCCGCAGTGAGCTTGCCGTTTTCCGCAGCGGAGAAATTTCGCATTTCCCAAAACAGATACAACAGGGCGCATGGCCCGATGATATACATGAAAAGGTCGGTATAACCCGGATTCGATACCAGAAGGATGATGAGCGGAACCACGGCCAGAGAACCCACATAGGTTATGATTTCATAGGTACTGCGGCGTTTCTTGTCCAAATTCGCCAGCGGTGAAATGCCGATGCTCGCAAGGCTCTTCTGCGTCTGCACGAAAGTGAGCAGACTGATGATCATGACTACCGCCGCAAATCCGAATGCGACGTTCCAGCGAAGCTCCTGTGGAACGATTCCGCCCAGCATGGTGCCATTGGCAACGGCTATGCAGAGGTATCCGCCAATGAGCGCGCCCAGGTTGACGCCCATGTAAAAGAAGGAGAATCCCGCATCGCGGCGCGGATCGCCCTCACGGTACAAGCGTCCCACCATCGTCGAGATATTGGGTTTGAAATAGCCGGTCCCGATGATCGTGAAGGCAATGCCCTCAAAGAAAAATTGCCTGGGGTCAATCGCGAGGATAATGCTCCCGACGATCATGAGCAGGCCGCCCCAAAAGAGCGACTTGCGGTACCCGAGGATCTTGTCGGCAAAAAGCCCGCCGATGAAGGTAAAGGCATAGACGAAAGCCTGCGTCGCACCGTACTGGAGGTTGGCAACCACATCGTTCATGCCGAGCTGCGTCACCATGAAGATCACGAGCATGCCGCGCATTCCGTAAAAACAGAAACGCTCCCACATCTCGCTGAAGAACAGGTACCACAGTTGCTTTGGGTAGCGTCCCTTGAAATCGTGGATATCGGTAATGTCGGCTATGGGATGATCCATTATTTGATGCCTTTTTCGGCCATGACTTTATTGAGGTTTTTCAACAATGCGAACATCAGCAACGTCGCGCACATCAGAAGCACGAAATTTACCCAGAAAAAGTCGGCCTTGTTCTCATAGGTGTCCCACATGGAGGCCAGGACGCCGCTTAATTTGTTCCCGATAGAAGTCGAAAGGAACCAGCCTCCCATCATCAGCGAGGTAATGTTTACCGGGCTGAGCTTCGAAACGATGGAAAGCCCCATCGGGCTGAGAAAGAGTTCCCCTATCGTGATCACGCCGTAATTGGCCACGAGCCACCAGACGCTGACCTTTTCGGTCCCGTTCTCGCCAATCTTGACCGCGGCGATCATCACCAGCACCGAGAGTGCCGATACCAGGAGCCCGAAGGCGATCTTGGTGGGTGTAGAGGGCTCGCGGTTGCGCTGGCGCAGATAAGTAAAGAATGCGACCACAAGCGGCGTCAGGATGATGACCCAGCCGGGGTTGATGGACTGGCTCAGGTTGGTGGCCCAAAGGGTAACCGATGAACCTTCGGCGGGTAGCTTTTCCTTTTCCACATTGCGGAAATAAAGCGGATAATTGACTTCCCTGACCACTTCACCGTCCTTTTTTATCAATCGGAACTGCTCGTCATAAAGCGCGACCGAATCGCGTTTGTACTCTGTATCGCCGGCCAGTTTGAGTGCCGAGAATGCCGCACCCGTGGTTCCGGTCACTTCCCTGTCTGTGTAGCGGTCAGCCCATGTCGTGAGCGCCGAACCATTGAGCTTGAACACGGCCCAGAACAAGATCACGACCGCAAAAATGGCGAGCAATGCCCCAATGGGCCGCTTGTCTTCGGGTTTGGCCTTGAAATAAAGCGACGCATAGAAGACGATTACAGGTATGCACGCAAAGATGAAGGCGTCGGTGGAATCCGAACCAAAGATGAAGGCATCGGGATTGGCTTCAGAATATACGCCCTTGAGCAACCATCCGATCACGCCGAAAATCACCGACGGAACCAGGATGAACAGCACGATCTTGTAAAAAGGCATGTCGCCCGGCTGTGTTCCCTTTTTGTGATCGTAACCCTTATAATATTTTGTGCCAAGCATGAACACGATCACGCCGATGAACATCCCGACTCCGGCCGCCATGAAGGCGTATTGCCAGCCCAACAGGATCTGCAGCGCGGCACCAAAGAAATTACAGATGAACGCACCGACATTGATGCCCATGTAAAAGATGTTGTAGCCTTCGTCCTTCTTTTCGCGGTATTGGTCATTGGAATAGAAATTTCCCAATAACGTGGAAATGTTTGGCTTGAAGAATCCGTTCCCCACGATCACGAACGTCATGGCGATGTACAGCACCTCAATGGAATGGATGCCCATCAGGAAATACCCGACACCCATCAGCACGCCGCCGATGATGATCGACCAGCGGTATCCGAGGTAACGGTCGGCGACGAGGCCGCCGATGAACGGGGTAAGAAAAACAAGTGCGATAAAGGTTCCGTAAAGGTCGGACGCTTCTTTTTCGGTCATCGCAAAACCGGCTTCGACATCCTTGAGATACAGCGTGAAGATGCCGATCATCAAATAATAGCCGAAGCGTTCCCACATCTCAGAAAGGAACAGGTACGGAAGCGCCTTTGGATGTTTGCTCCACATATTATCGGACGCCGTGCATCATTTTCTTCAACTTCGGCGTAAGCGCAAAAAGGATGACCGCCGCGATTCCGCAAAGGATCACGAACACCATGAAGAATTCAAAGAGGTTGGTGATCTCAAAACCCGCAAAAACCGGATTGCTTGCACTGATCTGGCTGTCTTCAAGCATTTTGGCCTGTTCGGCCGTGAGCGTCACGCGCTTGTCCAGAACGGCCTGCAGGTCAATGCCCATTTCCTTAGCGCGGTTGAACTTGTCACCGGTTGCGGGAAGGATCGATCCCAAAGTACCCGCCAGGGCATATCCCGCGGCGTTGGAGAGGAAGAACACGCCGTAAAGCAGTGATGAAAAGCGCTTCGGTGACAGTTTGCCCACCAGGGAAAGCCCGATCGGTGAAAGGCAAAGCTCGGCACAGGTCTGGATGAAATACAGGAGGATCAGCCATTTGATGGCCAACAGCCCGTCGTTGCCAAGGTCCTTTACATTATAGGCGATGATGAAATAGCTCAGCGCGATCAAGGCCAGTCCGATGGATTGTTTCATCGGCGAGATCGGCTCGCGCCCGTTGGCCCTGAGTTTGTCCCAAAGCATCGAGAACGGGATGGCCAGCGCGACGACGAAGATTCCGTTGAAGATCTGCACCATTGAGGGCGGCATCTGCCATCCGAGGAAATTGCGGTCGGTCTGGTTATCGGCAATGAACGTCAGGGAAGAACCCGCCTGCTCGAACGCCGCCCAGAAGAAGATGATGAAGAACGCCACGATGTAGATCACGAAGATCCGGTCGCGCTCCACTTTGGTAAGCGATGAATCCGATACGATAAGCCCGGCGAGGGTAAGTCCGCTCGAATAGATCAGCGTATAGATCAGGTTCTGGTCAAAAACCAGGTGGATGATGGCCCCGAAAACAAAGAACGCGACCACGGCAAGGCCCAGCGATTTGCTTGAGAAAACCGCCTTTTGCGATTCACCTTCCTCGAAATCCGAAGATTCGTTCTTGGACGGAAGCCCTCCAAGCGGACGGCCTTCGGGCGAAACAACGTACTTGTCCTTAAGTGCATAGAAAAGTACGGTTCCCAGGATCATCGCGATACCTGCGGCGAGGAAGCCCCATTTGAAGGCATGAACGTCGCGGATCCCGCCGGCGTCCTTGACATCGCCCACCAAAGGGCATATCAGTTGGCCCAGGAACGCCCCGATGTTGATTCCCATGTAGAAAATCGTGAACGCGGTGTCGAGCTTGCTCTTTTCCTGTTTCGGATAAAGGCTTCCCACCATTGCCGAGATGTTCGGCTTGAAAAAACCGTTACCAAAAACGATGATGCCCAACGCCGTCCACATCAGGATATTGGCCAGTCCGAGGTCGGTCCCAAAAACACTCGCCGAGGCAAACAACAAAAGCTGGCCGATGGCCATCATGAGACCGCCGAGCATGATGCAGTTGCGGTTACCGAAGAAACGGTCGGCGATGAAACCGCCCAGCATTGGGGTCAGGTAACAAAGTCCGAGGAAACCACCGTAAATAATGGACGCTTCCTCCTCCTTCATCACAAGTGCGTTGACCATGAACAACGTGAGGATGGCGCGCATCCCGTAAAAGTTGAACCGTTCCCACATTTCTGTGCCAAAGAGCACCCAAAGTCCCTTGGGATGTCCTGATTTCACCTGAGTTTCTGTCATTTTGATAGGGTTAAAGTTAGTTGGTTAAAGTGTTTGCTATAAATTTTGGCGGATGAATTCGGTCATCTTGTTGTAAAGCTGGATCCGCGTCTTGCCGCCGTAAATTCCGTGGTTCTTGTCTGGGTAAATCTCGGAGTCGA
>SXQR01000063.1 GCA_005792865.1 Flavobacterium sp.
GCCTCGCGCACCATCACCGAATAGGCATCGTTGAAGTCCTTCCCAACCAGATGGAAGGTCCAATCGGGAAAATCGGCCACGATCTTTTGTGCCACCGTGAGCAGGAGCATATGGTCTTTTTGTTCGCGCAGGTTGGCCAGGCAGAGGATCCGGCGCCCATCGGTACCAAAAAGAGGCGAACCGGCCGGGGCAGTGAGTTCCCGGTGGGTGAAATTGGCAAGGTAGATGACGTTTTTGCTGAAAAGCTCTCTCATGGCCCATTCCTTAAGCTGGTGGTTCACCACGACGATTCCCTTGAAAAAAACCGACGCCGCCTTGAGCACAACCGATTCACGCGACCGAAGGAATTCGCTCATGCCGTTGTGGTCGTGCCAGATAACGCAGACCGCGGGCAGAAAAATCCGCACCATCATCGCGATGAAATAAGAGCTTGAGTGGGCATGCATAAAATTGATCCTATTGTCGATGCAATACCTGCGGAGCGCAAAAATCGCCCTGAAATCAAGTGTCCTGGTGCGCTTGAGGAATTGATACCCGACTCCTTCGGCGATATGCGCCTTGAGGTTGCCTTCGGCCCTTGTCGCCACCAATCCCGAAAATTCGATGTGTCCATGGAGTGCATTGGCGAAATTGACGGCCATGCGTTCGGCGCCGCCAACCTCAAGCGAATCGATAATCTGGACTATCCTCATCCTTTGGCCATTTCCTTGATTTCCCTTTCGAACAAATCTACGGTAAATTGCCTTGACCACCTCATGCCGGCCAGCGCCATCTTGCGGTAATGAGGCGCATTTGACAGTAGCTGCGCGATTGCGGCCGCATCTTTCCCCGCATCAAGCGTCAACAGGATGCCGCGGTTGCCGTGATCCAGCATCGACGGAACGCATGAGACCTTGGTGGCAAGCGCCACGCAGCCCCAAAACATGCCTTCGGCCACGGCTTTCGGCCAGCCCTCGCTTTCGGACGGCAAAATGGCGAAATGTGCGCGTTTATAGGCCTGCCGCACGGATTCGGCCGGACGGTTGCCGTGCACCACGACAAGTTCGTCGAGGCCGTGATTGTCGATATATCGGGCGATGTCGGCCCTGAGGATTCCGTCGCCAAACATTTCAAGGCGCGCATCGATTCCGCCGCTGCGCAGTTGCCGGACCAGCTCAATTGCATAGAACGGCCGCTTGTTTTGGGTGAGCGTTCCCGCAAAGACCATCGTGACTGCACCTGCAGGATTTCGGGGCGGTGTTTCTTCCACATCGCTTTCACGGTAGGTTGCGGTGAAGAAGGGCTTGATGTTTTTGCTCGCGCCCGGCCACGCGCCATACACCAAAACCTTGATATGGGTGAGCAGTGCCGGACTGTTGAGCAGGCTTCGCTGCAAGCGGTAACTCAGGGGCTGTGCCGAGTGGGGATCCCAGTTTCCCGCGTATTTCGCGGTTTTGGGCGTGTTCCTGAAGAGGATGGCAACCAGGCAACCGAGCAGGCTGATGTTCCCGGGGCAACGCAGGTGGATGTGCGTGGACCAACGCATCGCGAGAAAGAGACGGAGCATCGTAATTGGTGCCGATAAGAGTGCCAAAATGATCCCGCGCCATGATTTGACGTCGAAAGCGGTAACGGCGTCCACCCGGTCGATATCGAAATCCAACTTCTCAAGCAATCCCGTGGCGGTCTCGCTGACCGGGCAAACGAAACCGATGGCGCCGCAATGCATGGCCCACAACCGCATCTCGCGTACATACGGCGCATAGCCGTAATACCCGTCGGGCTTTTTTATCAGGCCGGCCGAGGAAATCACGATCATTCGGTTCTGGTTTTTCATCGGGGCCCCTAGGGTTTTGTCAGTCGATTCGCTTTTCAATGATGTAACGCGGGCGCCTTTTCACCTCTGAATAGATTTTCCCCACATACTCGCCCAGTATCCCGACACAAAGGAGCTGGATCCCGCCCAGGAAGTACATGGGAAGGACCGTGGATACCCAGCCCGGAATCGCCTTGCCCATGAAAAGCGCGGCAATCGAGTAGAAACTCATGCCCAGGCAGAGCACAAAGATCACGAAACCCGTGACGGTAACGAATTTGAGCGGTATGGTGCTAAAGGAGGTCAGGCCGTTCCACGCAAAGGAAAGCATTTTCCGCAGGGGATACTTGGATTCGCCGGCGTGGCGGTCCAGCCGGTCGTAATGCACCACGTCTTGCGAATACCCGATGGACGGGATGATCCCGCGCAAGAACAGGTTTACTTCCCCAAAATGCGAGAGGGCGAGAAGTGCGCGCCTGCTCTGCAACCTGAAATCGGCGTGGTTGTGCACCAGGTTGACCCCGAACCGCTTCATTGCACGGTAAAACCAAAGGGCCGTGTTGCGTTTGAACCAGGTATCGGTCGCGCGCTCGCGCCTGACGCCATAGACCACATCAATACCCGAGGTGAATTTGGCCACCATCGGCTCCACGACCGCGAGGTCATCCTGCAGGTCGGCGTCCATGGATATCAATGCATCCGCCTCATCGGCAAAAGTCATCAACCCGGCAAGCAAAGCCTTCTGGTGGCCCGCGTTGGCTGCCAATTTTAAACCGCGTACATCCGGATGGACGGCCAGCGATTCGATGATCGGCCAGGTCCTGTCGCGGCTCCCATCGTCAACAAATGCGATGAAGCTCCCGGCGGCAATCAACCCGGAATCTTTCAACCTGCCCAGCAGGGAAACGAGCTGTTGCGATGAATGCGCCAGCACCTGCTCCTCATTGTAGCAGGGCAACACGATCCCGATTACCGGCTTTGCATTTTCCATACGGGCTGTGTTTGGGGATAAAACAATTTCTCGACGCGTGCCATGATCGAGGCGATAAAACCGATGCGCATCAGGCCGGCGGCGGCCAAAATGTGCAGCGCGGCCTTTGACGGGAACAGGTACCTGGGTTCCATGTAGGACAGGGCGTGAAAGGCAATCAGGGCCAGAATTCCGGCCCACAGCAACCAAACGCGCAGGTGGTTTTTTTCGGCAAACAAAAATACCAACATTCCGCAGACGATGGCAAAATTGACCAGATTGATGAGGCCATGCACGGCGTAGTAGGCAAATGGGCCTTTGAACGGGCCGAGCCTGAAATTCTGGGGCGTCAAGCTGTTGATGATGTACACGTGTCCAAAAGCCGCCTTGACAAAAAATTGCCGGATGAGCAGGCCGGGGTTCTCAAGTGCATCGGCAATCAGCCATTCGCGGTAAACAGCCTTGTAGTCACGGTTGGTTGCGGCCATGGTCGC
>SXQR01000064.1 GCA_005792865.1 Flavobacterium sp.
CGGGAACGGCAAGGCTCCATCCGGATCTGCCCACACTTTCAGGTATTGAAAAACCGGCTAAAAAGGCCGGTTATTTTTTTACGATTTATTGATCTTGATCGTTTTGGTTCCCGCTGGCCCCGTCACAGCCAGCATGTAAAGCGCCGGTGCGAGTCCGTCCAGGCCAAGCCTCGCTTCAAGGCCGCGGACCTCCCATGTGCGTACCGCCCTTCCCCCCAGGTCGTAGAGAGTGGCCGATACCATCTCACCCGGCGACGAAAGGTTGATGAACCCGGCGGCCGGGTTGGGATAGGCGATGGCCTGCAAGGTGGCAATGTCGGGAGTCGAGAGGCTGCTTTCCCCATATTTCAACAGCGCAAAGTCATTGTTGTTCGCCGCGTCCTGGATCCACCCGATCGCATAGACATTGCCGTCTTCATCGTGGCCGAGCTTTACGCCCTCATCGCCGGCGGTATCATAATTCCCATACGTGTAATGCGATTCCCAAACCAGGTTGCCCGCTGGTGAATACTTGAGCGTGACCATGTCATAGCCGTCGCCCATCGGGGTGTTGTCGCGGGAGCGACCCGTAATATAGATGTTGCCCTGCGGATCGACCATGGCATGGCGCGGCCGGTTGTAGGCACCCGTATCGTCGCGCTCATAGAAATTTTCCCATACCACGGCGCCGCTGCCTGCGTTGAGGGCCACCGAACGGATTCCCTCGGCACAGGAATTAACCAAAAGCACATTTCCGTTTGGCATCATTTCGACGGGCTGGTCCCAATTGTACTCGGAGCTGGAACCCTGATAGGTATGCGTCCACTGCACGGTTCCGGCCGCGGAGAGTTTTTGCACGTGCACCTGCTTCTGGCTGATTGAAAGCGCCTTCAACTGGCTTGAGATAAAGGCGTTTCCTGCCTGGTCAACGGTCAGGTTGATGCCCCAGTCCTCGCTGTTGCCGCTGCCGTTGAGCCGGTGCTCCCACATCAGGGTACCGTCGGGTGCGAAGCGCGCAGTGAGCGAATCGTAATGCGAATAGATTCCGCCGGGACCGACGTATCCGCGGCTGCGACCGATGGCCCAGATGCTTCCCGAACCATCGACGTGGATGTCGCGGAAAAGGTCGTCGGACGCAAACGGACTGTTGTACACGATGCGGCTTGCAACCGTGCCGTCCGCAGCGCTGAGTTTATAGATGAGCGCGTCCATAGACGAACCGGCTGCAAGGACGTTTTGGTAGAGCGATCCGCCGCAGTACAGGTAACCATCCTGATAGATGAGCTGCCGCGAAACCGGAGCCTCGATCAAAGCTTCCTGGTCGGGCGTGACGTACTGCGACCATATCAGTGCGCCGGACGAATCGTACTTGCGCAATATCACGCGCGCCGAGGTGTGGTCCGTATAGCGGTAATTTTCATTGAAGAGCAGGTAGACGTTGCCGTCCGCATCGCCCGTGATTCCCTTTGCGAAGAGGCCCCAGTTGCCGTTGACCGGAAAAATGTACTGGCGCCATAGTTCCTCGCCCGCATTGTTGGCCTTTATCAGCATGAGCCCGTCGAAGTTGGGATTGCCCGGAAGTTGTCCGATATGGCCGATGACATAGGAATCGCCCGAAGCCGTCACGTAAAGATCGGTGACATGGTCGCTGTTGGTGGCATCGGAAACCAAAGTCCACTCGGGATTTGAAAGAGATTGTGCATCGGCCGCAGCAACGACGCCCAAAAAAACGGCAAGTAGTAATTTTTTAAGATTCATGGTTTTTATAATTGTGGTCATTGAACAGGTTTATAGGGGAGAACCCTACGTGAGGCAAAAAAAAGGGCGGTCCATGCCGCCCCTTTCGCACAGCACGAGGTTAAATTTTCTCAAAGGTCAACGTATCGACGCTGCCATCGCCACCGCTCACGTGGCGCAGCCTGATCCGGGAATTGGTCCTTTCCAGGATGTCCCAGTCCTCGTTGAGTTCGGTGAAATTGTTGGGCGATGAGAACATGATGTTGAAGTCCAGGTCCGAATGCGGGCTGTCGTCCCCGCTGTTGCTGGAATCGGTCACCGACCAGAAACCCGTTACCGTAGCTGATGATCCCACCGCAGTGAGCACATTCCCGTTTTCAAAAGTGAACGCATAACCCGTAAAGTAGTGCGTATGGTCGTCGCCATCCTCCACAAAACTCGTGACGCGCCAGGTGCCCTGGGTCACGGTGTTGATCACGGGTGCGGGATCGGAGCTCGATGACGAACCATCGTCTGAACTGCAGGTTGAAGCTGTGTTGACCATGAACAGGCAGGCCAGGATCGGATAAAAAATCAATCGTTTCATTTTTGGTTAATTAAGGGATTATTAAATACATTTTACTTTTTAGGCCGAAAGCGACAAACAGGATCGCCATCCAGATCAGCAATTGGAGCAGCAGGTATCCGGCCCCAATGCGTTGGCCATGCTCGTGCCGACGGAATGACTTGCCCGAACGCATGGCGTCAGATTTTGGAGAAATGAAGCCTGTCCGGGTCATTTCCCCCGCCATCCTGCCGAAGCCTGACGGTCTGCTCACTGAATTCAAGCACGCGCCAATCGTCATCCAGGTCGCCCAGGTTGGAGCTGTTGAAATCGATGTCAAGGAACTGGGTGCTGCCTTCGAGGTACGCATTCCAGACCCCGTTGTAGGTATTGCCGTTCTTTACCGCCGTAACGGTACCGCCCGCTGCAAAGGTGAAGACGTAGCCCTGGTAATCGCCCGTTTCGTCCTCGTTGTGGTAATAGTAGGAAACATACCACGTCCCCGTCTGCAGGACCTGGTCCAGGCCATCCACGGGAGCAGGGCCACCGCCAGTTTGGCTACAGGTGCCGATGGTGCCTTCGATAAGATTGGCGAACTCGGTATTGCTGCCGATCTGGACCGGGTTTCCGCCCGAAACGCTCACCGAGACCGGGTACACCACTTCGAGGACCATCTGCGAAGCCGCGGCCAGGAAATTGAACAATTGTGCATTGCCGAGGATCGTCACGCTGCCGGTTTGCTGGTTGACCGTATCATAGGTATTGATGGTCACGGGGAATTGGATCGCGATGCACGGAATCTCGTCCAGCCCGTCGTCCTGTCCGCACTGGGAGATGGCCAGGGCCAGTTGTGATGCCGACGCGATGGTTTCCTGCTGGAAATTCTGGTAGGTGATCCCGATGGGGTACACGAAATCCACCGAGTCCACGTCACTTCCCGATTGCGCGAAGATGTCCGCGACCGCCTGGTAACCCGAATCGTCCGTGATGGTGAGCTGCTGACCATTGGCGATGACCGTCACGGGAAGGTTGATGCCAAAGCAGCTCGTATTGTCCAGGATGTTGTCCTTTGCGGTCGGGTTTTGCGAAACGCGGGACAGCAAGTTGCCCAGCGCGGAAGACGGCGTGAGTCCCGATGGCGCCTGTTGGACCGAATTTTCCTCCTGCTGGCATCCCGTAAATACCAGGGTCAGGAAAAAAATGAGGATGGCTTGATTTTTCATGGTCGTCTTGGTTTTCGAAAATAAAACAGCGCAACTGCATTTCACCCTACCCCGATTTTGATTATTTTTAATTTTGCGAAAAAAAACAACATGAAAAACGCCGCGCCGGGCCTTTGCGCACAGGCTGCCTTTGCCGATTTCTTTAGGAAACACGCGAAGGCGCTGCGCAATTACCTGTACTTTAAATTCGGCGACCGGGACCAGGCTGACGATATGACGCAGGAAGCTTTCGCAAAATTGTGGGAAAAATGCGGCGACGTCCCGATGGAAAAGGCAAAATCCTTTGTTTATACCGTGGCCAACAACGCGTCCTTGAACAAGATCGCGCACCGCAAGGTGGTCTTGACCCACGCCAAGATGCATGCGCCCGAAACTGCCACCCATTACGACCCCCAGTTCCTGATCGAGGAAGATCAGTTTCGCGTAAAACTGGAGGCGGCGATCGCGAACCTGACCGAGGGCCAGCGCACCGCCTTCCTGCTCAACCGGATCGAAGGAAAAAAATACCACGAAATTGCCGAAATGCTCGGCCTCTCGGTAAAGGCAGTTGAAAAACGCATACACGGGGCACTTGTGTCCCTGCGCGAAAACCTGGGCCGGAAAGTAGGGTAATGCACCCAACATCTGTTATATACAAAATGCCCTGACATGGAAGAAGATTACAAATTAGCGCGATGGATGGCCGGCGAAATGACCCGGGAGGAACTTTCGGAGTTTCAAAAATCGCCGAAATACCGCGAATATGAACGCATTGCCACGGCGGCGGCGCGGCTCGAGGCCCCCGAATTTTACCCCGAACCCATACTGAAAAGGGTTTTGTCGGCTCCCAAACAAAAGGTCATCCGCCTGATCGACCGCGCCTGGTTCCGGGCGGCGGCCGCGATTGTCGTGTTGTTGGGCATCGGCCTTGTGATCAGGGCCATGTTGCCTGTCAGCGAGTCGGCGGGCATTGCGATGCAACATTCGTTTGTGCTTCCCGACGATTCACAGGTCGTGCTCAATTCGGGCTCGCAGGCCACCTACAGCAAATGGAACTGGGATTCGGACCGGCGCGTCGAGCTCGCGGGCGAGGCCTTCTTCAAGGTGGCCAAGGGACAAAAATTCACAGTGGGTACCGCCAACGGGTCGGTAACGGTTCTCGGCACGCAGTTCAATGTGCGCGCACGCGGTGACCGTTTTGAAGTTTCGTGCTTCGAAGGCCGGGTCCGGGTTGATCACGGAGGAAAAACACAGGTCCTGACGCGCGGCCAGGCCGTTGCATTCGCATCGGGGCAAGTGATCCCCGCGCCGCAGCTTTCGGGATCACCCGACTGGATGCTCGGGGAGCTTTCGTTTTCGCACGAGTCACTGACAGAGATCGTCGCGGAACTCAATCGCCAGCAACCCGTGAGGATCGAGCTTCGGGGCGTGGAGTCGGCACAGCTCTTCACCGGAACGCTTCCCGCCGGCAATATTGACCAGGCGATCTCGATATTGGCTTCGGCCTATCACCTCGAGATCAGCAAATCGGCAAACGGCATAACGCTCTCACCCGCCGATGCGCGTCCTTAGACCGTTAATCCTCCTGTTATTTTGCCTGCCGTTGAAGGCGCAGGAAAAACCGGTCCCGCTGCGCGAGGTGCTCGGCCAGATCGAGCGCATCCACAACGTGCGTTTCAATTTCATCGAGGAGGAAATCGTCGTGTACCGGGTCACGCCTCCCGGGCAAGGGCTTTCGCTTACCGAAAAAATTGCGTACCTGCAACGCGAGACCCGGCTGCGCTTTACCAAGGCGGGCGGGAACTATTACACGATCTATAACGACAAACGCATGGACAAGCCGCTTTGCGGATACCTGCGAGACCGGGAGACCGGGCGGCCCGTGGAAAATGCGGCGATCCTGGTGGCAGGCAGGGTCGTGACCTCATCCAATGCCGAGGGTTATTTTGAATTGCCGGTCCTGACCCCCGAAACCGTATCGGTACGGCATCAGGGATTCATTCCGAAGGAAGTCAATCCGGAAGACCTGTATGTTCCGCAATGCCCCAAAATCCTGCTCGAGGCCATCATCGCCGAACTCCCTGACGTGCTTGCGAAACCGTACATCGCGACGGGAATCGGGAAGACCGCCGAAGGCACGTTCACGGTCCGTCCGCCCAAATTCGGGATCCTGCCGGGACTGGCAGAGCCGGACGTCCTGCAGGCCATGCAGCAGATCCCGGGCATCTACAGCGCCGACGAGACCGTATCCAATCTCAACGTGCGCGGCGGCACGCACGACCAAAACCTCTTTTTGTGGAACGGCATCCGCATGTTCCAGACCGGGCACTTTTTCGGATTGATTTCGGGGTTCAACCCATCGGCGGTGCGCGAGGTCAATATCGTCAAGAGCGGATCGGCGGCGCATTTTGGCGAGAGCGTTTCGAGTGTCGTCGAGATTTCGTCGCGCGATGCGGGCCATACGGGGCATTACGGTTTTGCAATCAATATGATCAGTGCCGAATTCATCGCGCAGGCCCCGCTGTCTGCCGGAACATCGCTGATGGTCTCGGGGAGGCGCTCCTATACCGACTGGTTGCAGACCGCGACTTACCGCAGCTACCGCGACCGGGTTTTCCAAAATACCGTGGTGACAGAACCGGGTGGTGCCTCTGCCGAAATTCCCCGTACCGACGAGGAATTCCATTTCTACGATGCCGCGATCCAGTTGCAAACCACCGCCGGAAAGCACCGCATCACGGCCGATGCGATCCTCATGCAGAATGACCTGCGACTTGTCCAGGATTTTACCCGAAGCAATTCGCTCTCACAAGAGCATTTTGGCGGCAATGCCTCGGTCGAATCAAATTGGTCCGATCGACTCTCGACCACGGTCGCGGCATCGGCATCGCAATATGAATTGGAGAGCCACCACCTCTCCGGTGAAGGGCAGACACTTGACCAGCGCAACAGGGTATTTTATTCAGATGTGCGCGCTTCGGGCGGACTGAATATAAACGAACGCGCATCGGTTGAATCCGGGTACCAGGTCGCGCAAACCGCGGTCACCAATTTTGACCAGGTCAATACGCCCTTCTTTCGCCGAAAAATCACCGAGGTCCTGGTAACGCACGCGGCCTTCACCGAATTCAGGCAAGCTTCGGCATCGGGAAAGACGTCCTGGAGGGCCGGATTGCGCGCGAATTACACGCCCGAATTCAAGATGCTGCTTTTGGAGCCTCGGCTTTTTTTCCGCCGGCAACTTGCGCAGGCGCTGCACCTTGAATTATCGGCCGAGCGAAAAAGCCAGACCATGTCCCAGGTTATTGACCTGCAACGCGATTTCCTGGGCATCGAGAAAAGGCGCTGGGTTTTGGCCAACGACGCGGACCTCCCGGTGCAGAAGAGCTGGCAGGGAACGGCCGGATTTTCCTATTCCAAAAACGATTGGCTCGCCACCGCCGAAATTTTCTACAAGGAAATCGACGGCATTACCAGTTCGGAGCAAGGATTCCAGAACCAGTTTGAATTTATCCGTGCCTCGGGCGCCTATGCTGTTTATGGCGTCGAATCACTGTTGCAAAGGCGTTTTGGTGCATTTTATTCGTGGATTTCCTATGCTTACACCCGTAATGATTATCAG
>SXQR01000065.1 GCA_005792865.1 Flavobacterium sp.
GATGCTCACCAGGAAGTGGTAGGCCTCAATGACCTCGCGGCTCTTTTCCTCGGCCTCGGCAAGCCCGTCGGGATTTCCGTGGAATCTATCGGGATGCCACGCCTTCATTGAATTGCGGTAGATGCTTTTGAGTTCGGACAGTTTCGCATCCTTCTCGACGCCCAGGAGCCTGCGGTATTCGGCGACTTTTCTCATAAAAAAAATTTCGCGCAAAAGTACGGGATTCCCGCAATGTCCTGATTTATTTAACATTCGACAATCGAATTTTTATCATCTCCCGATATCCGCGGCCAAAAACATCGCGTACATTTGCCTGTTCAACCTACGCTATGAAAAATATTTTACTCCCGCTGCTTTTGCTGGCTTCGCTCTGCCTGCGGTCGCAGGTGGTCATCAATGAACTCGATTCGGATACGCCAAGTACCGATGACAAGGAATTCATTGAACTTCGGAGCGATGCGCCCGGATTTTCGCTTGACGGATATGTCCTTGTCCTCTACAACGGTTCGGGCACCTCAAGTACGGGCAACCGCAGTTATTTCGCACTTGACCTGGACGGGCTTTCAACCGATGTGAACGGATTGGTCCTGATTGGCAATGCGGGGGTTTCCCTGGTGCCGGAGCGTCTGTTTTCAACGAGTGTCATCCAGAATGGTGCCGATGCGGTCGCGCTGTACCTTGGCAACCCTTCGGACTTTCCCGATGGCACGCTTGCCACCACCGTCAACCTTGTGGATGCGCTGGTCTATGACACGAGCGACCCAGCGGCGACGGAGCTAATGGATCTTTTGGGAGAAACGCTGCAGGTCAACGAGAATGCAAATGGTTTGGGAACGACCCAGTCCATCCAGCGCAAACCCGATGGCACCTACGAGGTCAAGGCACCGACACCCGGCGCGCACAACGACGGCAGCGGAATTGCCTTCAATGGGCTTTCCATCGCGGTCTCATCCGGCCTGATCGATGAAGGCGGCTCGTTTACCGTCACATTTACCGCGCAACAACCGGTCACATCCGATTTGTCGTTCAATTTCCTGCTCAATAACGGGTCTTTCAATGCAGCAGATTATGCAGCGGTACAACAGGTCGTGATTCCCGCCGGCAGCCAGTCCGCAAGCGTGGCGGTCCTTGTTCTTGACGATACCACCGACGACGGGGATGAACTGGCGATCGTCAGGTTTGGGGCCCTGCCGGCCGGTTACAACCGCCTCAATGACTTTGTCGAGGTACGCATCATCGATAATGATTTCACGACTTCGCCCTGGGGCACGCCGCTCAACCCGACATTTGGGAATGTCCAGTCAACCGCACCGGCCGGATACTATGCATCCCTGGAGGGAAAGGCGGGCGAGGAACTCCGGGCAGCGCTGCAGGCCATCATCGCCGATCCGGCCGTGGTTCGCGAACACACTTATGGCGACGCCGAACTGATTCTCAAGCAGGCAGACCAAAACCCGCTTAACAGCAACCAGGTGTGGCTGATGTATGTCGAGGTGCCCCGTGCCAAGTATAAATTCCAGAGCACCTCGAGCAGCGTGGGATTCTGGAACCGGGAGCATATATTTCCGCAATCGCGTGGCGGGTTTGCCGATGGGACATCCTCAACTGCCGATGGTATCGACATCTTTGCCCCGACCGATGCCAACGATATATTGGCGGGCCATTCGGATGCGCATCATATCCGTGCCGAGGATGGCCCCGAGAATACTACCCGGAGCAACCGTGATTATGGCACAGACTACAACGGGCCTGCGGGCAATGCCGGAAGCTGGAAGGGCGATGTGGCCCGGTCCCTCTTTTATATGGCGGTGCGCTACAACGGATTGAGCCTGGTGAACGGCAACCCGCCAGACACGCTGATGGGCCAGATGGCCGACCTTGCGAGCCTTTTGTTGTGGAATGTGCAGGATCCTTCGGACGATTTCGAAATGAACCGCAACAATGTCATTTACACCTGGCAGATGAACCGCAACCCGTTCATCGACTATCCGCTCCTGGCCGATTACCTTTTTGGCGCGCAATATGGCCAGCCATGGTCTTTCAGCCTTTCAACCGCCGCGAACCACATCCCGCAGCTGCGCGTCGCGCCCAATCCCACGAACGGCGAGGTTGCGGTCAGCGGTCTTTCGGGAATCGGCATGTTGGAAATTTATGCAATGGGCGGCAGCAAGGTGTTCTCTGAACCAATCACCGACGGGCAGGCCGTCAGGCCCGGGCTTCCGTCCGGCATTTACCTGGCCAGAATCACGGCCGAAAATGCGTCGCGGGTGCTCAAACTCGTAGTTCGTTAAAAAAGAAAGCATCCAGGGGGATGCTTTTTTTAGTTGGCCTGCGTGAGTTTTTTGCTCACGTTCCGGTCTTCGCCTTTGGGAATGACATCTTCCATCCCGAATCGGTCAAAATCAAAATGCTCCATTGAATCGGCGAGTTCGCGGATCTTTCCCAGTAGCGTTTCAAGCGCTCCGTTGCGCCTGGCGATGATGCCGGCAACGGCGAGGGCAGCAACTCCGGCTGCGATGCCCACAATAAGGTTCTTGTTCATGTCTATATAGTTAAGTTGATTATCCGCCAATGAGTTCTCCGCCGTTGATGTGCAGCACCTGACCGGTCATATAGGAACTGTCGGCGCACGCCAGATAGACGTAGGCCGGTGCGACTTCACTGGGCTGACCCGCGCGTTTCATCGGCACGTCCTGCCCGAATTTTGCCACCTCATCAGGGGAAAAACTCGCCGGGATCAGCGGTGTCCAAATGGGGCCGGGCGCAACCGCGTTCACCCGGATCTGCTTCTCGACCAGCATCGTGGAAAGCGACCGCGTAAAGGTCACGATCGCGCCCTTGGTACTTGAATAGTCCAGCAGGTGCTCGCTGCCGCGGTATGCCGTGACCGAAGTCGTATTGATGATCGCATCGCCCTTTGAAAGGTGCTTGAGCGCCTCGGCGACCGCGTGGAAAAACGGGTATATGTTGGTTTCGAATGTTGCTTGCAAATTGGCCGGGGAAATTTCCTGAACGGCCTTTTCGGGAACCTGCATCGCCGCATTGTTGACCAGGATGTTCAATACGCCCAATTTTTGTACGGTCTGTGTGACGATCTTTTTGCAAAATGATGTTTTCCGGAGGTTGCCCTTGAGCAAAAGGCACTTGCGTCCCTCGGCCTTGACCATGTCCCTGGTGTCGCGCGCGTCGTTGTCTTCGCTGAGATAGGCTATGGCCACATCGGCACCCTCGCGGGCAAAGTGCAGGGCCACGCTGCGTCCTATCCCGCTGTCCCCGCCCGTGATGAGCGCAACTGTTCCTGCGAGTTTCCCACTTCCGCGGTATCCTTCACGGATGACTTCGGGCCCGGGTGTCATCCTGGACTCCTCGCCGGGCAATTTTTGCTTCTGTTTGGGAAAAGACTTTGGTTTCATCTAGAATTCTTTATTGGCCGCTTCGTCGTTCACATAGGCTTCGGCAATGACCGAAAGCTTGAGGTCCAGGTCTTTTTCGTCCTCGAGGTTGCGCTCCAGGAGTACCACGACGTCCTCCTCCTTGAGCGTCAGCGCAAAAGATTTCAGGGTGCCGTATGATGCGATTTCGCTGTGGATGATGTGCTGGACAAGGGCAATGATCGCGGCATCGCGGACGGCGCCCATCTGCGTCTGCGAGACAACCACATCGATCTCGTTCAAAAGGCTTTCGATGGGTTCAAAACGCTTTTCTTCGGCACGGATCCCGATGCTCGAAAATATTTTCTCGAGCCGGTCGCCGTGAATATTGGTATTGGCAGTATGCAGCATCAGCAGCCGTGCGATGTCCTTTGATGCAATTTGCCCGATCATTTGGGAAAACGCGGGTACAAGCGCGCGCTCGGACCAATAAACCATTTTGAGGTAATCTTCAAACAGGGTCCGCAGGGCGGTCACTTCCTCGGCGGTGCCGGGGGTCTTGATGTTAAGCTGCATATTTTACTTTGGGACGGCATGGGAGCCGACGTTTCCAAAGTTCACGAACTTCATTTCGAAACCGTTACAGAATTTTTGCAATTTGTTACAACTTATTCCTTGCGGAAATAAATCGTGAAGGCAGTGCCCGCGCCGGGTGTGGAGTCCACGACGATGCTTCCGCCCATCGCCTCGATCTGGTTGCGGGTGATGAACAGGCCGATGCCGCGCGCATCCGGATTCCCGTGGAAAGTTTTGTACATTCCAAACAATTTGTCGCCGTTTTTCTGAAGGTCGATGCCGAGGCCGTTGTCGGCAATGGTAAGGGAATTCCGCCCGTCCCTGAAGGCCCACTGGATGGAGATCCTGGGCTGTCGCGCCGGATCGCCGTAGCGGATGGCATTGGAAAGGAGGTTGAGCAGGATGCTTTCGAGATAGGCAGGGTTGTAGTTCACGGTAGCCGATGCCGGCACATCGTAATCAATTTGCACTTTCTTGGCCGTGATCTGCTCATGCAGGACGGCCAGGGTGTTGTCAATGTAATGCCGCAAATTGAGCGATTCATTGCCGAGCCCGACATTGGCCTTGATGTTGAGCAGGTCGTTCAGGTGAACCATCGTGTCGTTCAGGCTGCCCGAGACCGTCTTGAGCATCCCGATCATTTCCTGGCGCTCCTCGTCCGAATCGGCCGACTCGATCAAATTGGCGATGCTCTGGATGTTGGCGGTGTGCGAGCGCAGGTTATGGGAAACGATGTATGAAAAGTTGTGCAGCCTCTCGTTCTGTTCGGTGACAAGCTGGAGCGATTTGTTCAGGTCCTGCTCGGCCTCCTTGGCCTTGGTGATGTCGATCATGATGCCGCGAAGGCTCACAGGTTTCCCGTTTTCATGGATCACGTTGACAATGTCGCGGATCCAAATGATCGACCCGTCGCTGTGCAGCATGCGGTATTCAAAGGAGTATTGCCGGTTTTTCTGGGCATTGGCAGCGCAAAAATTCACGGCATATTCGCGGTCTTCCGGATGGATCGTCGAAGCCCAGAAGGTGGGGTCGTTGAGCCATTGTTCCACCGGATAACCGGCGATTTCCTCGGCTTTTTTGTTGATGAAGGTGAACATGTAGGTCTCAAAATCGCACTCCCAGACAATGCCGTCCACGGTGTTGACCAGCGTTTCGATCCGCTTTTGCGTGTTGCTGATGATGCGTTGCGATTCCTTTTGCGCGGTGATGTCCTCCGCCGATATCATCACCCTTTCCAGCGTGTTCTCATATCCGCGCATCACGCCCCACCTGAGGTGCACGTCGAGTACTTCGCCTGATTCCCGCCTGAGTTTCGAATCCATCGCGATGCCGCTCACCCCGGAGGTGATGGCCACGAGCTGCCTCACGAAGGCCTGGGTGGAATCCTCGTCCAGCAAGCCCGAAAGCCCGTCCGTAAGCTCCTCCTTGGTCTTCGGGTAATTGAGGACGAGACATTCGTTGTTGACATCCAATATCCGCACGAGCGAGATGCACTTTTGGATTTCCTGCGGATATTCGCGAAGGTATGTCATCACCGATTTCGGTGAGAGCCCCATCAGGCCCAATGCTTCCAGATGCGATCGCACGGCCGAGAAATCCTCTTCCCAAAGTGCAACGGGCGAATCCTCGAAAAGGCTCTTGAAATGCGCCTCGCTTTTTGAGATCTGCTCCTTGGCCTCCTTTTTCAGCGAAATGTCCTCCATGATCGCAATGTATGTGCTCGGGGTGTCGCCCGGTGCCCACAGCGGTGAGGCGGTAAAATTCACCCAGATGGATTCGCCGCGGTTGGTGTTGATGCGTTTCTCCATCGAGAAGCCGCGGTTGGTGCCGCGCAGGAGTGCATCGAGCTGGGATTTCTCATCGGCCTTATCGTCAGGATAGGTGAGGTCGGATGCGTTCATTTCCTGCAGCTGTTCGCCGATGAAACCCGTCATCATCACGAAATTGTCATTGACCTCGACGAATTTGCCCGTACGCGCGTCGATGTGCGCCATCCCGATGGGCGCGTGGTCAAAGATCGCCTTGAACCGAACTTCGCTCTTGAGCAGGTTGCGCGCCTGGTTGTAGACCAGTTTTTGCAGTTCGGCGGGCTTTCGCAGGATCAGGGTGATCATGATGCCAAAGAGCGCGGAGAGCATCACCCCCACCAGGAACAACGGGATCACCTGCAGGATCGCATCGCTCGGATTCTTCGGGATCAGGTAGAGGTTCCAGTCGCTGTCGGGAAAGGAAAGGACCTCGTGGTACGCATGTTTGAAATCGACCTTGCCCCCAAGGAAAAAGCGTTCGGCACCGTCCGGACCGGTCTTGGAAAGTTGGAAATAGTACCTGGAATCGTCGATGGCATTGATTCCCGATGCGCGGATCAATGTCTCCATCCGGATGATCACCGCCGAAAATCCCCAGAATTTTTCCTTATTGAAAACGGGCAGGCGTCCCACCACGCCAATGCCGCCCTGCCGCAGCTTGAGCGGGCCCGCAAAATACATTTTCCGGCCTTGGATCGACTTGAGCGCTTCCTGGCGGTGCGGTGGGGAATTCAGGATATCGAATCCCAGGACCGATTGGTTCCCCTCGAGCGGATAAACGTGCGTGATGACACCGTTGGGTACCAGTTGCACGGCGTCGATCCCGGGGTTTGAGGCCAGTAATTTTTTCCCGATTTCCTCAAAGTTCTCGGGTTTTCCGTCATCGTCTATGGTAAGGGCGAGCGTGAGGGCGCTGGTCACTGAATTCTTGAGGGATTGGTCGATGTTCCGATAGACCACGCGGATGATGTTGTTCATTTCGCGGCGGTCGTTCTCCTGGATCAGCAGGTAACGCTGGAAGACCATCGCCACGGTCACGATCAGGAAGATCATGAACAATAAAAACCCCGTCATCCGGGGGTTGAGCAAAAACCAGTTAAGGAATTTCCTTTCCTTTTCGGCGTTCATGCAGGTACTTTCTTTGGCGCGTAAATATAGAAATAAAGACGTTGCAAATTCCCAAATCCATTCCGGCAGGAAATTTTTGAAATCAGATACGCCTGGCTTGCGCCGATAGGAATTGAATTCGTAACTTTCTGCTTACTTAAAAGCAAATCAGATGGACAATCAAGTAAAGGCCTGGGGCACCACTGCACCTGAAGCCGACCTCACGCAGATGAATATTCAGCGGCGCATGCCGACTCCCTCGGACGTCGAGATCGACATCCTTTATTGCGGGGTTTGCCACAGCGACCTGCACACCGCAAGGAACGATTGGGGCGGGACCGTATATCCCGCCGTTCCCGGACATGAGATCGTTGGCCGGGTGACACGTGTGGGCGAGGGCGTCAGCCGGTTCAAGGCAGGCGATCTGGTGGGCGTGGGTTGCCTTGTGGATTCGTGCCGCTCATGCGAAAGCTGCCGCAAGGACCTTGAACAATATTGCCTGAATGGATTTACCGGCACCTATAACAGCGCAGACCGCCACCTGGGCTCGGTGACCTACGGCGGCTATTCCGAAAAGATTGTCGTGACCGAGGATTTTGTCCTCCGGATGCCCGAGAATCTCGATCCCGCCGCCGCCGCACCGCTGCTTTGCGCGGGCATCACGACGTGGTCGCCACTCCGTCACTGGAAGGTGGGGCCGGGCAGCCGTGTGGCCGTCGTGGGATTGGGCGGCCTCGGTCATATGGCCATCAAGCTCGCCAAAGGCCTGGGCGCTTCGGTCGCGCTGTTCTCACGTTCGCCCGAAAAGACAAAGGATGCCCTTGACCTTGGCGCCGATGAAGTCATTTTTTCCACGAGCGACCAGGAGATGCGCGCCGCCGCGGGTCGATTTGACCTTATAATCGATACCGTTCCCTATGTGCACGATGTAAATCCTTACGTTGGTACCCTCAACATTAGCGGAACGCTCGTGATGGTTGGTTTTCTCGGCGGACTCGAGCCGGTATTGAACACGGTTCCGATGATCCTCGGCCGGAAGGCAGTCGCAGGATCGGTCATCGGCGGGATTGCCGAAACACAGGAAATGCTGGATTTTTGCGGCAAGCACAATATCGTTTCCGAAATTGAGATGATCGACATGCAGGACATCAACCGCGCGTACCAGCGCATGTTGCGCAGCGATGTCAAGTACCGTTTCGTCATCGACATGGCCTCGCTAAAGGGCAGGAGTTCGTAATTGCGTACCTTTGCGGCATGCCCCAAAAGCCTGTCGTAGAAATATCGACCGAGGAAAAACTCCAGGAAAGGATCAAGGAGCTCAGCTGTCTGTACAACATTTCCAACGCGCTGCTCTCAGGCGGATCGGCTCCGGACGCTTTTTTGAACGTGACGATGATCATGAAGCAGGCCTGGCGGTTTCCGGACGACGCCGTGGCAGAAATCAGGCTTGGGGACATCCACGTTTTCAGCAACCCCATTCCCTTTGAATCGGTCTGCCAGGAGGAGAAACTCGTGGTATTCGACCGCGAGATGGGATACGTGCGTGTGCATTATGGGAACAAGGCCTTTACGCAGGCGCATTTCCTTGAAGATGAAAAATTGTTGCTGCGCAAGGTGGCCGACGAGCTCTGCATCTTTTACGAGAAGCAGGTCAACGAGAAAAAAATTGAGGTCCTGCAGAAGAAGGCCGAACAGGCCCACCGTCTCTCGGTACTGGGCGAGATCACCGCGGGCATTGCGCATGAGCTCAACACGCCGCTTGGCAATATCCTCGGTTTCGCCGAACTGCTCAGCGCGAATGCACCGGATACCAAAAGCCGCGACGACGCCGCCAAAGTCCTCAAGGCCGCCGTTTACGCGCGCGAGATCGTCAAGAAACTCATGTTCTTTGCATGCGACATGCCCCAGAATATATCACAGGTCGCCATCAAGCCCGTCATCGACCAGGCGCTCGCACTGGTGGAACCCAATTTCCGAAAAGCGGGGCTTGAACACCGCTTCATTTGCGACGATCCCGACATCACGGCGCAGGTAGATCCATTGCAATTGACACAGGTCCTGTTCAACCTGCTGGTCAACGCCATCCAGTTCTCGGCGGCGGGTAAAACCGTCACCATTACCGCTTTCGCCACTTCGGGGGAACTGGTGATCGACGTCGCGGACAACGGCACCGGAATTTCCGAGGAGGTTCGACCCAGGATCTTTGACCCGTTCTTCACGACAAGGCCGGTGGGCGAGGGTTCGGGACTGGGGCTCAGTGTGGTCCATGGCATTGTCAAGAGCCACCGTGGCAGCATCGAGGCATTTCCCAATGTTCCGCAGGGGACGGTCTTTCGCGTACAATTACCTTTGATCCACAAATGATGGCGATGAGAAAGGAAAATGTCCTAATAGTGGACGACGACTACGACATGCTGGAGTTGCTCCACCGGCATCTTAGGGCGATGGAATTCCATACCTACAGGGCTTCCTCTGTGCACGAGGCCATAGAGATCCTCCAGGGAGGGAGCATCGACCTGCTTATCACGGACCTTCAGATGCCCGGGATCAACGGTCTGGAACTCATCAGGTACGCCCGCGAGCATTACCCAGAAATCCCCAAACTTGTCGTGACCGGTTTTCCGACCGTGGACAATGCGGTGGGCGCCATTAAGGCAGGCGCATTGGAATTTCTTTCGAAACCTTTTACTGGTGAAGAACTCCGATCCGCCATCAGGAAGTCCATCGCCGAAACCGCACCGGCACTGTCAAACAGTAGCGGGATAACCTCCTATGCAGGCATGACGGGACATTCGCCGCATTTTAGGAACATGGTGGATGTCATTGAACGCGTCAAGGACAACCGGGCCACGATATTGATCACCGGGGAGAGCGGTACGGGGAAGGAGCTCGTGGCGCGCGCGATCCATTTTGAGGGCGCGTTCGCATCGGGCCCGTTCATTGCCGTGAATTGCGGTGCGTTGCCGGAGCATTGGCTGGCATCGGAATTGTTCGGGTGTGCCAAAGGATCCTTTACCGGCGCTAACGAGGCCCGGGCAGGTTTATTCGAGAAGGCGGACGGCGGTACGATTTTCCTCGATGAAATCGGGAACGCGCCCCTCAATGTCCAGGCACGGATGCTCCGCGTGTTGCAGGAAAGGGAAGTGTCCCGGATCGGCGAGTCGCACGCACGGCCCGTCAGCATCCGGATCATTGCCGCGACAAATGCCGATCTGTCAAGGATGGTGGCATCGGGTGCATTCAGGGAAGACCTTTATTACCGGCTCAATGTGGTGAACATTGAAACGCCACCGCTCCGGGACAGGCCGCAGGATATCGTGCCGCTGGCCGAAATGTTCATCAGGAAGTACAGCACCGAATTCTCCAGGCCCGCTCCGGCTATCCTTCCCGATGCGCGCACATTGCTCGAGCGGCATTCCTGGCCTGGCAATGTCCGCGAGCTGGAAAATGTCATCCAACGGTTGGTCATCCTCCACGACGGCGACATCGGCATCCAGGCGCTGCCGGAGAACCTCAAGTATGCGATCGAAAAAGAAGGCCAGCCGCTGCAACCGCTTCGCGAGGTGGAACGCGATCATATCATGAAAGTGCTGTCCCACTGCGGCAACAATAAGACGCGTGCCGCCGAAATCCTCGGCATCGACCGCAAGACGCTCCGGCTCAAGCTGGGCGAAAACGGGTAATTTCTCCCCAACGCGGTGAAAATCGCCCCGGCGTAATTCTTCGAACTATTTACTTATAAATTTATAATCATTTGTAATTCAATAGATTGCAAATTTATTTTGTGCCCCGGTACGGGCTTTGCCAATGGCGGCGTCAACAACATAAGCCATGCAAAGATTCATTTCCCCTTTCCCCGCGGGCAGCGAATACCAAACCATTGACTGCCTGCTGATTGATGACGACCCGGATGAGGCCGACATCTTTGGGCTCGCCCTTTCCCGGACCGGTCTCAGGGCCAAATGCCGCCACGCGGTCAACGGACTCGATGGACTTGAAATGCTCAAGACAGGGCCGGTCCCCGACATTATTTTCCTGGATCTCAACATGCCCCGGATCGGGGGCAAGGAATGCCTGAAGATCTTCCGGTCCATGTCGGCACTGGACATGGTGCCCGTGGTGATCTATTCCACCTCGACCGACCTGTATGAAATCCAGGAGACCAAACGGCTGGGGGCGTCGCATTACTTGGCCAAGACCCCTGCGGTCAATGAACTTGCCGAGATCCTGCAACACCTGTTTTACCGCAAGAACCTGCCGTATTGGCTCAACCTCACACTCGACAATGTTGAAAGCAACAATTATTAATTCAAGATCATGATCACAACAGCAAGCGGGAAGCCGCAAAACATGACAGAAATCGTACTCGGGCAGTTCAACAGGACCGCCGAAGCGATGAAACTGGACCCGGACATCAAGAAAATACTATCGATCACCAACAATGAGATCGTGGTCAACTTCCCCGTGCGGATGGACAATGGAAAGATCGAGGTGTTCACGGGTTACCGCGTCCAGCACAACAACGTCCTCGGGCCGTACAAGGGCGGCCTGCGTTACCACCGCTCGGTGGATTTGGAAGATACGCGCGCACTGGCCATGTGGATGACCTGGAAGACCGCATTGGCCGGACTTCCCTATGGCGGTGCAAAGGGCGGTATCCAACTTGACCCCGCACAGTACTCCAAAGCCGAACTTGAACGCATTACCCGTCGTTTTGCGTTTGCATTGGGTGACAATATCGGGCCGGACCACGATATTCCCGCACCCGACGTCAACACTGGCGAGCAGACGATGGCCTGGATTGCCGATACCTACATGTCCACGCGCCGGCCGTCGGAGCGATCCCTGAACCAACACGTAGTGACCGGGAAACCCGTCGGGTTTGGAGGATTGGAAGGTCGTGACCGCGCCACCGGCTACGGTGTCTTTCTTTCGCTGAAGCTGTTTTACAAGGGCCGCGGGGAAACGCTCGCCGGCAAGACCTTCATCGTCCAGGGCTTCGGAAATGTGGGGTATTGGGCCGCGCATTTCCTTGATTCTGACGGGGCGGTGCTGACCGGTGTCCAGGATGTGGACGCGTCAATCGTGAACCCGGAAGGCATCAGCGTCCATAAACTGTATGATTTCACCAAACACAACGGGGGATCGGTGAAGGGCTTCAACATGGCTGCACCGGTGGACCGGGAGGATTTTTTCGCGACAAAATGTGACATCGTGATCCCGGCAGCGCTCGGGAACCAGATCACGGCCGAAAATGCCTACCTGATCGATGCGACCGTTGTGGCCGAGGGCGCAAACGGCCCTACCGACCGCGAGGGTGAAGCAATATTGCTGCAGAAGGAAATTGCCCTGATCCCGGACATTCTCTGTAACTCGGGCGGCGTGATCGGCAGTTATTTCGAGTGGCTCCAGAACCGTTCGGGCGAGATCTGGCACCTTGAGGAGGTGATGCAGAAGATCGAAAGGAAATTTTCGGCAACATTTGAAAAGGTGGCCGCAATCGCATCGGAAGGAAAAACGGACATGCGCACCGCGGCCTACATACTGGCGTTGTCGCGGATCGAAAAAGCTTATAAACACAGGGGGATTTTCCCTTGATAAAATTTAAAGAGATGAAATACGATAAATTAATCATTGAAAAAAGGGAGATGTTGCTGCTGCAACAGATACTGGCGCGGATCCCGAAGCGCATGGACGATTCCTACCGCGCTTCCCTTGACCGGCTTGGCGAGGAACTCTCCCTTGCCAGGGTGGTGGAGGATCAAGACATGCCCGCCGATGTGGTCCGGTTCAATTCGATCGTCACGATCGTCGATCCGCGCAGGAAGCAGCACGCTTTCCAGATCGTCACCCCCGAACGCGGCAACATCCAGCAAAACCGCCTGTCGATCATTGCGCCCATGGGGCTCGCACTGTTTGGATACTCGCAAGACGATGCCGTGCGATGGCAATTTCCGGGCGGAGAGCAGACCATCCGGATCACGAGGGTCGAGCAGGATGAGCCGCAATTAAAAGCCGTTGGCCATGACCGCTAGGCATTTTGCCGGAGACGACCTCGCGATAGCGGGGCTTTCCGGGGACCTGGCGCGCTGGCAACAGGAAATCGAGCTGGTCAACATAGAATTGATCTTCTACCGCAATCTCATCGGCACGCACCAAAAGGAACAGGACACCTGGAGTGCCCAGGATTACGAAAACCTGTTGGGCAGCATCCGCAATATCCAGGATTACAACCAGAGCTACCAGCACCAGTTCCTGAACTTTTCAAACGGGCTGCGCAAAATGGATGAATGCCAGGACCTGCAATGCGAGGCGCATTTTGCCCGCAATTACCTCGATTTCAAGGCCGAGATCGAGGCGCACTTTGCGCAATACAAGCAATTCAAGCGCAATCTTTTCACGTTCCTCAAAACCCGATATAATTATTGATTGCAAAGCGCTCCCCAGGGGCGCTTTTTTTATTAGACCCAGTAGAAAAGTGCGGTAAGGACAATCGAAAACAGGATGTTCATTACCAGTCCCGCACCCAGCATGTGCCGCTGCGGAACCAGCCCGGTGCCATACGCCATGGCATTGGGCGGCGTGCCAACGGGCAGCATGAAACCATAGGAGGCGGCAAAGGTCGCGGGCAATACCAGCAGGGCAGGGTCGGTTTCCATCTTGCCGGCCAACGTGTAAAGCAGCGGAAGGATGAGCGCGGCGCTTGCCGTATTGCTCATGAACTCGGTGAGGGCGATGCAAAATAGGATGACCAACCAGAGAAATACCACCGCCGGCAATAGGCTGCCCATCGCGATGACCCTGTCAATCAGGATCGCGCCAAGCCCCGATTGTTCCACCACCGTTCCCAGGCACAGCCCGCCGCCAAAAAGCAACAGCACGTCCCACCGAATGTACGATGCGATCTGCGTGATTTCCAGGGTGCGCGACAGGGCGATCATTGTGATGCAGGCCAGTGCCGCCATGGCGGTGAACCCTTGCGCGATTCCCAAGGCGGGTGCGAGCAATCCCTCCAGCATCCACAACAGTACAGTAATGAGGAAGATCGCGATGAGCTTGTTCGAGCCGGGCCTGAGTTCGGTTTGGGCCTGGTTCTTATCGACGGGCGCTTTACGGTCGGGCCTGAACCACGCGGTCAATACGGCGACCATCACCGGAAAAGTCACGGCAAACACCGGCAGGCTGTAAGAAAGCCATCCGGCAAACGAGAGGTCGAGGATCGCGGCCCCGATGGCATTTGGCGGGGTTCCGATCAGCGTCATAACGCCGCCAATGTTGGCCGCATAGGCAATGCCGAGGATGAGGAATTTGTGGTTAGGCCCCGATGCGTCACCGGGCGCCGCCGCCAACAGCCCGATGCCCAACGGGATCATCATCGCGGTGGTGGCCGTATTCCCGATCCAGCCGGCGAGCAAGGACGTGGCGAACATGAGCAATATGCTGGCGCGGTATAGGTTTCCGCCCGCCATTGATACCAGCTTTTGGGCCATGTACCGGTCAAGCCGGTAATAGGACAGCGCCCCCGCAAGGACGAAACCTCCCATGAACAGGAAGATGACAGGGTTAGCGAATGGGAGTATCGATTTTTGAGCACTCAGCACGCCGGATGCCGCAGCCAGGACCGGGACCAGAACCGCAGTCAGCGCGAGGGGGATCGCCTCGGTCATCCACAGGATGGCAGCCAACGCCAAAATGGACAGCGCGCGGTTGGCTACGTCGGCCTCCAGCAGGGGCCAAAAAAGGATGGCGGTCGCGACCATGAGTGCGAAAGATAAGCCCGCGATACGGACCGGTTTAACGGTGTGAGTTGCCGCCATGAGCCAAAGATAATTAATAAGGCCGGCCGGAAACTGCCATTAAATTTGTAAATTACCTTATGCGCATATTCTGGAAATACCTCAGGCCCTACCGGTGGAAGATCGCGCTGACGATGTTGCTGGCCGGTATTGCGCAGGTACTTGCGTTGTACGACCCCATCATATTTGGGAAAATCATCGACGGTTACGCGCTCAAGCCTTCGGTGGACGGGTTCCCCCGGGGAATCGTCAACCTGTTACTGCTAGCCATCGGGTTGGCATTGGGCGCCCTGCTTTTCCAGTCGCTCAAGGACTATGTGCTGCGGATGATCGTGCAGCGGTTCGGGATGGACATTTTCAACGAGGGGCTTCGGCATACGCTGCGGTTGCCCTTCCAGGAGTTCGAGGAACAGTCGAGCGGCGAAATTCTCGCCGTCCTGGTCAAGGTGAGGACCGATACCGAAAAGTTCATATCGGCCCTCATCAACGTACTTTTTTCCTCCCTGGTCGGCATCGGGTTTTTGCTCTGGTATGCGCTCACCAAGCACTGGGCGCTGATTCCGGTATTCTTCATCGGCTTCATTGTGCTCGGGGGCATGACCAGCCTGTTGAGCCGTTCGATCAAGACCCTGCAACGCTCGCTGATGCGCCAGAACCGCCAGATGAGCGGCACCATCACCGAGAGCCTGCGCAACATTGAACTGGTCAAGAGCCTGGGGCTGACCTACTCTGAAATTCGCAGGCTCAGGCAGCATACGCGGGACATCTATACCGCCGAAATGGCAAAGGTGAAGAAGATGCGGACGCTGAGCTTTTTGCAGGGGACGATCCTGGTCTTCCTCCGGCAATCGATACTTTTCATTTTGCTTTGGCTGATATTCCGTAATGTGCTGTCGCCCGGGCAATTGATCTCGATGCAGTTCATCTCAACCGCGCTCATCGGCCCGCTGCAGGACCTGGGCAACATCATTGTCTCGTGGCGGGAGGCGCAGACCGCATTGTCCATGCTGAATTCTATCCTGGAAAAACCCGTCGAGTACAGCCCCAAGGATTACGTCGCCGCGGGCCCGATCTCGATGTTGAGCTTTCGCGATGTTGTATTCAAGCACCGGAGCGCGTCATACAACGCGATCCAGAATGTCTCGTTCGAGGCAAAATTAGGCGATACCGTTGCTTTTGTGGGGCCTTCCGGTTCGGGTAAATCGACGCTGGTCAAGCTGCTCGTGGGGCTTTACCGGCCGGTTTCGGGCGATATTTTATACGACGGCAACTCGATCGACGACCTGCGCTTCAACCAGGTGCGGCGGCAGATGGGCTTTGTGACGCAGGACACGCAACTTTTCTTTGGGACCATACGGGAAAATCTCCTGTTTGTCAAACCGGACGCCACCGATCCCGAGATGCTTGAAGCCATGGAAAAGGCATCGGCCATGACCATCCTGCAAAATGCTCCGGACGGCCTGGATACAGTGCTGGGCGAGGGCGGTCGTAAGCTTTCCGGAGGCGAGAAGCAAAGGCTGTCCATTGCGCGAGCCCTTTTGCGAAAACCGCGCATGTTGATTTTTGACGAGGCGACATCGGCACTGGATTCCATCACCGAGGAACAGATCACCAAGACCATTCGGGAAATTTCGGCCAACCGGCAACAGATGACGATCGTGATCGCGCACAGGCTTTCGACCATCATGCATGCCGATACGATCTTCGTGCTGGAACGCGGCCGCATCATCGAACAGGGTAGCCACGACGAACTTGTGGACCGAAAGGGATTGTATTACGCGCTATGGCGACAGCAGATCGGGGAGCGGTAGTTGATTTGAAGATTTGAAGCGGAATGTATCAATGTATTAATGTATCAATGTACCAATGTGACAATATACCAATGCCAAAACCTGAACTTTAGCGTTAATCGATTAACTAAGACAAACTGATAGCTGACAGCTGACAGCTGATTGCTTAACCAACAACCAACTCATAACTCCTCAGCCTCGCTTCATGGTCGTACACCGGCGTGCTCAACATGATCTCGTCGCACTGCGTGACGTCGATGAAGCGCTGCAGTTCCATGGCGACCTTTTGCGGGCCGCCAATAAAGGAATAGCGTATCATCTGCTGTAGGGCGATCTCTTCGTGATGCTCGAACAAACCCGAGGGATCTTCGGGCGGGCCCAGCTTCCTGCGTTCGCCGTTGAGGATTCCCAAAAACAGTTTCTTGAACGAGGTGGCGAGCCGGTTGGCCTCGTCATCCGTATCGGCGGCGATGACATTGACGCAAGGCATGACATAGGGATTGGCAAGCTGCGCCGACGGACGGAAGTTCCTGCGGTACAGCAAAATCGCATCGAGCAGTTGGCCGGGCGCGAAATGGCTTGCAAAGGCGTAAGGCAATCCCATTTTGGCGGCCAGGTGGGCACTGTCGATGCTGGAGCCCAAGATCCATATCGGGATGTCGAGGCCTTCGCCGGGAATGGCCCGCACTGCAGCATTTTTATTGGCTGACGAGAGAAAAGTTTGCAGTTCGCGTATGTTACCTTCAAAATCCATGACCGCGTTCATGTCCCGCCGTAGCGCACGGGCGGTCAACTGGTCTGTTCCGGGAGCGCGGCCCAGGCCCATGTCGATCCGGTCCGGATACAATGTGGCCAGGGTGCCAAACTGTTCGGCGATGACCAGAGGCGCGTGGTTGGGAAGCATCACCCCGCCTGAACCCACGCGGATGGTATTGGTCTTGCCTGCGATGAACCCCATCAAAACGGATGTGGCGGTTGAGGCGACGCCCTCCATGTTGTGGTGCTCGGCGAGCCAGTATCGGCGGTAACCCCATCGCTCCGCGGACTGCGCCAGTTGCGCGCTGTTGGCGAAGGTCTCGGCCGGAGAACCGCCTTGGGTCACCATCGCGAGGTCCAGGATCGAGAGTGGAATTTCAGAAATTGATTTCATGTTCAAATTTACTCAATAAAAAATGCTTTGCGCCTTGGCGAGCGCGGCATCCATGTCGATCCCCGGACCCAGGGCACCCTTGAAGATATCGCCATTGGAACGCGCGCGCGCAACCGCATTGCTTATTGTAAAATCGCGCATCGACAGTCCTTTTTTAACCTCATCCCAATGGAGCGGCATCGAGACCGTCGCGCCCGGCTTTGGCCTAAGCGAATAGGGACACGCAATGGTGGCGCCGGGCCGGTTCTGGAGGAAATCGAGGTACATCTTGCCGCCCCGGTTTTTGATCATGCGCTCCATGCTCGTGAAATC